>CAMLDK010000041.1 GCA_946478995.1 uncultured Candidatus Saccharibacteria bacterium
AGGAAAAATTCAGGAACCGCCGGCCACATTTATAACAAGATTTATTCGACGCTTCTTGAACACTTAGCGGAAAACTCTGTGAAGCTATAGCCGGCCTGTAAAGAATCTAACTGAAAAGCCCGCTTTCAAAGAGTTACGCTAAAAACGTGAATAAAAGGAGTTGTTTATGAAAAGAAGCTACATAATAACCAGGATGGTCGATATATTTGTCGGCCTGGTACTAGTAATACTTGGTTTTAGAGTATTATTCCGCCTGTTTGACGCTAATTCGAGCGCCGGTTTTGTGCAATGGATTTATGATACGAGTGATGTCATAATGGCGCCGTTCCGCGGGATCTTCCCGCCGGCGGTCATAGAACCCGGAAATGTTCTGGATGTCTCAGCGCTTTTTGCAATAATAATATACGCGATTTTAGGCTATCTTCTAGCTTCATTCCTAGGTTCTTTTGCCGCGTCTCCCCGCAAAAACGGCAAATAAGCCTTAGATCAGTAAGATATTTTTACACTGACGGGGTGCTTAATCGTATATAGGCCGTAAATTACGGCATATACTCCAAGAGCTATCATAATAAACGTATAAAAAAACTTGTTTTCAACTTCATAAAGCTCATTGTTATAGACCAGCCAAACGGCCATACAGAGCATAGAGGTGTTTGCTATCTGTCCGATCGAGCCTAAGATTACCTGCTGGACATTCCGGTCGCTGGTTTTGTTCATCTGAGCAAGCGCATAAATGACGGTTAGCAGATGTACGGCAATGATCAAAGCCAAGGCCGGGGACCGACCGGCAAATAGCGCTATAACCACCGCGCTGCCTGCTGTCCAGAATATGCCGCTGAAATATAAGGTTTTGGCTTTGCCGTGGCGTACCATGAATGTTCTTTTGCCATATTTTCTGTCGCCTTTTTCATCGCGCAGGTCCTTAAGCACTATACGGCCGATAAAAGTTATGTAGGCTCCCGCTAAAAGCGTTGTGCTGAAACCGTCTAATTTGCCGGAAGCGCTGAGCAGGCCGAGTAAAAACGGGAGTGCTACATAACCTGTCGGCAACAGCAGCGGGGCGATAACCCCTCTATGCGATACCTGAAAAGGAGGCATGGAATATATCCAGTTCAGCACCAGGGCGGCGCAGATCAGCAGGAAAGCAGGCCGGGAAATAACCGCGGCACCGGCTAGGCTTACCAGCCCTCCCGCCAGAGCCATCAGCCATAAAGTTCTCCGGCTGGTTTTCTTGCTGATGAGCGGGCGGCTAGGGGCGTTCTCCAGATTGATTTTGTCTATCTTTTCATCCGCCAGGTCGTTTATGCAGGTGCCGTTTAAATACCAAGAAGCCAGCGATAGAACGGCCAGGATTAATTCTAATACATGGTCCTGCGGCAGATTCCCGCTACATAGCACGCCTAGATAGCCGATAATCAGTATGGTTAGAAGCACACGCAGCCTGAGCATTCTGTAGGCAGTCTGTAGGAACGGGCTCATCGGAGTTATGGCTTACTTATTACTTCCGTAGGATGAAATCGCCAGCATCAATAGTATGAAAAGGCCTACGATAATAACACCGCTGACAAGAGCAATGATGCCTAAAACCATCCCTACGGTCTTTATGGCGCCGCCCGTTCTGGATCGCTGGGCGGCGGGAGCCGCGGCAGCATTGGCGCTTGCGGTGCCAATCGGATTTTGTTCTTCTTGGACTGGTCCCTGGTCCGCTGATTCAGGAAAAACAGTAGGAGTAGAAGACTGAGTATGCGCAAACTGATCCGTCGTTTTGGGTATGTTGCGCGCCATGAATAAAAAGATAACCCAGGCAAAAGGGAAAAATAGTATGGCTATGATCCACCATACCTTAGCCCCTATATCCCTTTGAGCCAAGTCGATAAGAGCAAAAACCGTACCGGCCAGATAGCCCAACTGAATCAGACCCGGAGAAATAAATAAGAAAGGTTCCATTTATATTTAGCTTTACTACCTTATAGTGGCTTAAAATATGACTATGCGCAAGTTCTTACCGGCAATTTTGGCGGTCTTCGCCGCTTTGGCAGGTTTTGTTTTTCTTGTAGGTATGGGCATTTTTTTGGCTTACGGCCCGCCTGGGAATCCGCAGCTACCGGGCGTAAAAATTGAAGAAAAAAATAGAATAATTTCTTTCAATTCTGAAACTTCCGCCGCCCGGCAGGGAGTCATCATATACCCGGCGAACCTGGTAAGTCCGTGGCAGTACCAGGATATTGCGGCTGAGCTGGCACACATGGGCCAGCGAGTTTTTATATTGGATCCTAGCTGGCGCTTTACATCTTTCGGACCGCAAATACTGGGTCAGCTTCAGGAACTCAACCCTGATATTAAGCAGTGGATTTTGATCGGCAATTCAGCCGGGGCTTCTTTAGCCTGCAAAGACAAAGCTGCCAACCCGCACATATATTCCGAAGTCATAGTGGTAAACGGCTACTGTAAAAATTTAGAATTCAAGCCTAAACTAGCTATTTTCGGCTCGGACGACCGGTTTATCAGAGCGGCTTCACATGCCAGCCAGGCTCAACGCAGCGAAACTGTAGAGGGCGGACATTTCATTCTTACGGATAGAAACAAATCCCGCCAAGGCCACGCCCAGGCTATTTATATGATTTTGCAACTCATTTAAGCCAATAAACTTTCATGGTAATATTCAGCCATGAGAAAAATATTTGTCCTGGGAGTGATTTTATTGATAGCCCTGTCCGCCGGGATGTTCGTGAAAAGCTATACTTCCGAAAGTACGAAAAATATTGGCGGGGAAGCCCTGCACCAGATAAAAGATTTTCGTTATATAGCACCCGGTGAAGTAACCTGTGACGCGATAGTTCCGGAATGCGGCCACTGCCCGGGCAAAATCATTGACAGAAACTGTTATGAGGAAAAATCCAAACCTTAGACTAAGCTGCGGCTGTCTCTCCAATCTTATCGATATGCACCTGCGCTATTTGTAAAATTTTAGGGCCGATGGCATCCAGCGGGCTTTGACGTTCCAAGTCCGCAATTCCTTTCCCGAAATAATATTCAGTCACTTTAGAATGGTCCCCTTCGTCGAAAGCAATGCCTTTGGCTTCCATTTCTTCTTTTGCAAGCTCGTATAGCTCCGCATGATTTTCTTTATAAAAGCGTCTGGCGGCAGTGTTGCCGCGGCTAATCATGGAGCTACGGTGTTTTATTTCTCTATCACGCCTATTTTCAAATGCTATTTTTTCCAAAGACGACTTATAAATACCGGGCGGGGACACACTTGTTTGCCAAAAATTAAGTATTATAGAATTCTGGCGGATTTCTGAATATTGGTATCTGGCTTTCTCAGCTAATTGTTCTTTGTTCATTTAATATATCTAGTGATTTTAAGTTTGTTATAATACACTGTTTATGTTAAAAAATCAAATCTATTGTTTGACCATATTATTTTTTAGAAGGTAAATTGTGTTGAATGCTTGTATATTTAATCAAAAAAGCACCAGCTTTGGTTGCTTAAATAGCTTCAAAGACTGCGGCGTGACCCCGATCTCTATTATTGTTAGTAGCAACAATATATATAGTCAGAATTAGCGCGTGGGTTTACCTTCAGGCGTATAGCTCCAGTTTTGCCAATGTTCTTCAGCATTCAATCCTTCAATAGTAACAACGCCGCTGTAAGCTACCCAGAAATGATTGCCGCTTTTGTAGTCTTCTTTTACGCCAATGTCGTCAAAAACAGCTTCCACAAAAAAATTACACCCGCCCACTGTTAAATATCCACCTTCGGGGAACTCAAGAACGGTAAGGCCTTTTTCTTCTCCAATTTCAAAATTTGTAAGATCTAAAGAAGCTTCGGCGCTTTCATGCGCCTGCTCATATCCTTCGCCGGTAAGCTTTGCTCTAAATCCTGGCCTCAAGCTCCAGGGAGTATTTTTTCTTCCCATTTACAAAAATTATATTGCTTTTAATCAACGAACCCAAGCATGAGCAAAATCAAAAAAGCACCAGGATTCCCTGATGCGTTTTTGGTGGAGCTGGCGGTGATTGCAACCGCGTCCGATGGTTAACTGACTAACTGTCTACAAGCTTAGTCCATTTATATGTCTTAGAAACTGGCCGGTAAACGGACAAAAAACCAATTTCGCATCCACCTAAATCTTAGTGAACTTTACGGCAGAGAATAAAGCTCAAGCAACCAGATAATATGACGCAGTCAGGTTCTATCTGATGTCGAACCGTATGCGGCTAATTAAGAATAACTAGCTGTTGCGAAAGAAAACTTAGGAAGTGCAAAAGCACTGGCTACGTAGTTCTTTACGCGTGTAAAAGCGTTTGCAGTTACAAAAAATGCCTATAACGCTGACAAGCGGCTTGCAAGGTTAATCTGTTAAGGTCCAACGTCGAGCTAAATCAGCCCCTCATGCAACTTCATCGCGACATGATTTGCGAAATGAATTCGCAATTCCTTGCCGCTTGCGGCACTCTGCTGTGTCAGAATTTGTGTTGCTCCCTCTACGTACTATTTGTACGGTTCGGTGCGCTACTCAATTCTTCCTTGCATAGTATCCGCATGAAATAGCCTGAGCGATTGATTTTAAGGTGCGTACTCAATTTTCCTTGTACTGCACTCCCATAAAGCAGTTAGAGCGAATGAGTTAGGTTGTTAAGGACGGATTGTTAATTATACAGGGGTAGAGACGTTAAATCAAGGGGGCTAGAACCAAAGCATGCCGCCTTTGACGGCAAAATCGCCACTCTCCTGGGCAGACATAGCAGCCTGCAGCCCGGCTTCAGCTATTCCGTATGCTAAGGCCTCGCTGACCAATGGAAGTTCTTCTAAAGGAGTTCTTCTCATACCTCGAATGTTATTTCCCCAGCCAAATCGGTCTACTGCAAGGGTGGTCGGATGCTTTTTATCGTATTGGGTGAACCTGTATTTATCTAATGTTTGTCTGCCGCCATCAGGGGTTGACCTTAACTGGACTGTAACGGTCCTAGCTGCAGGAGCTTGTTCAAGACCAAGCGCCAATGAAATATCCCCTTCTTCCTGACCTTCCGGAATCATTTCTTCGCTGCATGCAACATTGCGATTAGTACTTGCGCTCAAGCCTTCTTCAAGCAAAGTAGCTATTTCACCGATACTTCTTTCTGTTCCTTTGATTAAGTTTTTCCGATGAGCGCCGATCAAGGCTTTTTCCCCGCCGATCTTGCTGGTAGCTTTTTGCAGCCACGAGAGGGCAGGCATTGCTTCAGCAGCATCAGGTGCCGCATCAAGGGCATTAACTACAGCAGCATCAGGAATAACTAAGCCTAGTTCATTCAGCTCCATTTGTTCCGGAGGCTTGGCAGTAAAATGCATTACGCGTACGGCCGGCTGTCTTCTTAATCCCAACATGTACATATTATATCAAATAACCGTAAAAAAGTCAAGCATAAGCCTAATGATTAAAACTGCCTTGATACTAATATTTGCCTCTGTTAGACTAGTTAAGAATGTTTTCAAAGGACTCTTTGTTTCGAATTTATGGTTTTTCCAGCATTGTCTCTATAATTTTGCTGATTTTTGTCGGTGTTGAATTCGGTTTGGCGGCGCTGGCTATAGCCCTGATGCTTACTGCTCTTGAAATAACCTTCAGCTTCGACAACGCCGTTATCAATGCCAAGATCCTTCAAAGGATGAGCCGGGCCTGGCAACAGGTCTTTTTGACCGTCGGGATTTTGATAGCCGTATTCGGCGTTCGCGTGCTGCTGCCGATATTGTTAGTCGCGCTTGCTTCAGGATCGGGCTTCGGCGAGATAGTTGACCTGGCGCTGAACCACCCGGAGGAATATGCGGAAAAATTGGATGTGGCCCATCCTTTCATAGTCGGCTTCGGCGGTGTATTCCTGCTGATGATCTTTCTTGATTTCATATTCCAAGACAAACAGATCAAATGGCTTAAGCCAATAGAAAAATTTTTCGCCAAGCTCGGCCGGCTACAAAGTCTGAGTATTATCGTTGCCCTTATAGCTTTGCTTGTAACTAGCAACCTAAGCCATGGCGAGGAAAAGAACCAGTTCATAATTTCCGGCTTGATAGGTTTGCTTGCTTATCTGATAATTCATTCTCTTGATAAACTGTTCAACAATAAAAGTGTCGAAGAAAAAATCAAAAATGGCGTTAAGCAGACGTTTAAGGCGGGACTCATCGGTTTTATATATCTTGAAATCATTGACGCCAGCTTCAGCCTGGACGGTGTCATCGGGGCTTTTGCTATAACTCAGGATATAGTGCTGATAGCCGTAGGTTTGGGTATAGGCGCGCTGTTTGTGCGATCGATCACCATACATATGATCAGGAAAGAAGTAATGCAAAAATACCGCTATCTGGACCACGGGGCGCATTATGCCATCGGAGTTTTGTCGGTGATAATGCTAAGTTCTATCAAATATGAGGTACCGGAGGTCGTTGTCGGCCTGACGGGTATAACTATAATAAGTATTACCTTGGTCCACTCTTGGATAGAAAACAAAGGAAAGCTCTCAGGCGATGAACAAACCGGCTAACAATGTATTTATAACCACTTCGATCCCGTATATAAACGGCGATCCGCACATCGGCCACACGTACGAACTGCTTACCGCTGACGTCTTGGCCAGATATGCCCGACAGCAGGGCAAGAAAGTTATATTAAGCACCGGCACGGACGAACATGGCGGCAAAATCCAAGAAGAAGCCGAGAAACAAGCTAAGGCTACCAAGACATATGCCGATTATATGAGCAACCGTTGGCGCGAGCTGGGACCTCTCTTAAAAATGAGCAACGATCGCTTCATACGCACGACGGATCCAGGCCACGAGCAAAGGGCTGCCCTGATATGGAAAGCCTTGAAGGAGCATATATATAAAGGTAAATATAGCGGATGGTACTGCACCGGTTGCGAAGCGTTCGTAACAGAATCTACCGCCAAAGAAAACAACGGTGCCTGCCCGATACACCAGCGGCCATATGAAAAACTTGAAGAAGAGAATTATTTTTTCAGACTAAGCGGATTCTCCGAGAAGATTGGCGAGGCTATAGAGACTGACAGCTATAAGATCATACCGAAGACGCGCAAAAACGAAGTCCTAAACGTTATAAAAGAAGGCCTGGAAGATATAAGCATCTCCCGTCCGAAGGACAAGATTTCCTGGGGAATTCCGGTGCCGGGCGATGCAAACCAGGTGATGTATGTCTGGTTTGAGGCATTGATGAACTACGTAACTGTCCTGGGCTATCCTGAGCATGACGACTTTAAGGATTTCTGGCCGGCTAACTATCATGTGATCGGCAAAGATATCACCCGGTTCCATGCTTTGATCTGGCCGGGAATGCTGCTCGGCCTGGGAGTTGAGCTGCCAAAAATTCTGTATGTTCACGGTTTTATAAATATTGACGGACAGAAAGTCAGCAAATCACTCGGTAATGTCATACACCCTAAACAAGTTGCGGACCTGCATGGCATTGACGCGCTCAGGTATTTTGTCCTAAGGCATACCCCGGCTTATGGCGATGGCGATTTTACGTTCAAGAAGTTTGAAGAGGCCTATAATAATGAACTCGCGAATGAGCTGGGTAATGCGGTCAGCCGCACCGAAGCCATGGTTAGAAAGTACCAAAAAGGTGTCATCGGTGAAATACCGCCGCCGGAACATGACGCCGCCCGGTACCACGAATACATTCAGGAGTGCCGGTTTGATAAGGCGCTGGACGAAGTATGGGACCAGATACGCGGACTGAACCAATATATCGACGAGCAGAAGCCCTGGGATGCGGCCAAGAAGAAAGAATACGACCACTTAGGAGAAATGCTCGCTTATATGGCCAGCTGCCTGCTGGAAATAGCTGATCTGCTAGCGCCGTTCCTACCTGATACCGCCGACAAGATAAAGAATATCTTTGAAACGGGCATCGTAAAAGAACGGGGCGCGGTCTTGTTTCCGAAGACCGACTCGCC
>CAMLDK010000042.1 GCA_946478995.1 uncultured Candidatus Saccharibacteria bacterium
ATAGCGGCTTCAGGTTTCAGCGTGGTCAACTGGAACGGCCTGCAGGACAAGGTGCTCATCCCGTCGCTTGCCGCTCCGTTGCTCGGCCTGTCTATTGCCGCGGTTTTAATGTTCGTGGTCTATAGCATCATCAAAAAACGTTCGCCCGACAAAGTAGACAGGACATTCAGGAAATTACAATTAGTCTCCGCGAGCTTCGTAGCCTTTACTCATGGTACTAACGATGCCCAGAAGACCATGGGTATAATCACCCTGGCTCTACTGGCCGCTAACCCGACCGGAGAATTTCATGTGCCGCTCTGGGTTATAGCCAGCTCGGCCCTTGCGATGGCTTTAGGCACTTATATCGGCGGCTGGCGAATTATCAATACTCTCGGTCATAGAGTGGTCAAACTCAAGCCTGCTCAAGGTTTCGCTGCAGAAACATCCACGGCCGCGATATTGTGGGCTACCGCCCATATGGGATTCCCTGTTTCGACAACTCATACGATCACCGGATCTATAATGGGCGCCGGTTCCGTACATAAGCATTCCCCGGTCAGATGGAAAGTAGTAAGGCAGATACTTCTTGCCTGGCTGATCACCATTCCCTGTGCGGCGCTGGTGGGTGCTTCCATGAATGCGGTTTCACATATGCCCGGCGGAGCGGCGATAGTGCTCAGTCTTGCCATAGTTATCATAGGAACCATCTTTATAACCCGTAATTGGCGATGGGAAAGTTTTGCCCAGTTCAGAGCCAGGCTCAGCCCTCTTAACAGGCTTCGTAAGTCTACGACCGAGCTTTAACTATGCGGATAATAGGGATTGACCCCGGCACGGGAATACTTGGGTTCGGCGTAATAGAAAAGAACTCTGCTAAATTATCCATGGTGGATGCCGGAGTCATAAGGACTGCCTCGGATTTAAGTGATAGTAAAAGGCTTAAGATTATTTATGATGAACTTTCCGAGATAATAGGACAGACCAAACCCGAAGCAATGGCTGTCGAGAAGCTGTTTTTCGCTCAAAACGTAACTACCGCTATGAGTGTATCCCAAGCCCGCGGCGCGGTTCTCTTATGCGGAGAGCAATATGGCTTGAGCATCTTTGAATATACTCCGCTTCAGATCAAACAGGCGACCGTCGGCTATGGCCGGGCCGATAAAAAACAAGTTCAGGAAATGGTGAAAGCTATTTTAAAACTTGATGCCATACCTAAGCCGGATGATTGCGCCGACGCCCTGGCTTGTGCCATAACGCATGCTCATGCCGCAAACTATGCCTAGGGTGTTTAGAAAGACTCTGATAATCGGCTATAATATCTCTGATGATTGCCTATCTTGAAGGAGTAATCCGCGAAAAGAATATTGAAAAAGTCGTTATAGATGTAAACGGTATAGGATACGGTGTAAAAGTTACTGTGAATGATGCGGTTAACCTAAAAAATAACCGGAGCGTAAAACTTTATATTTATGAACATATCCGCGAAGATTTGCATGACCTATATGGTTTTACAAGTGTTAGCAGCCGACAGCTTTTTGAGCTGCTTCTAACGGCTAAGAACGTCGGACCCAAAGTCGCGCTAGCTGTCATGAGCTTAGATAAAGAAGAAACTATAAGGTCGGCTATTGCCGGCGGAGACCTCGAAATGATCAAAAGCGCCAAGCATGTCGGTAAAAGAGCGGCGGAACAGATAGTCGTTGAATTGCGGGACAAAGTCGGACTTTCGCCCAGCGAGGATGCCGAAGGTATCGTAACCCGCGGAAGCTTTGACGTGGCCGACGAAGCTATGCAAGCTTTGCTTTCTTTAGGATTTTCCGGGATCGAAGCTTCAAAAGCTTTATCAGACATAGACAAGACCTTGCCGGTCGAGGAAAAAGTCAAACAAGCACTGAGGATTAAAAGATGACGGTAGAGAGGATAGTCCAGCCAAGTCCGGACGATGATAAGGAAGAGGAATTTGATAATTCTCTGAGGCCGAAGGATTTTATCAACTACATCGGCCAAGACAGGTTGAAAAAAAATATAAAGCTGGCTATAGACGCCGCAAAGAAAAGAAAAGAACCGGTCGACCATATACTTTTATATGGTCCGGCCGGTTTAGGCAAGACTACGATGGCTACCGTTATAGCTAATGAAATGGGCGCCCAGATCCGTATTACGTCCGGCCCGGCAATAGAAAGAGCAGGGGATTTGGCCAGCATACTTACTAACCTGGAAGAAGGTGAAATACTCTTCATCGATGAAATCCATCGCCTGAACCGTAGCGTAGAAGAAGTGCTTTATTCGGCTATGGAGGATTTTAAACTGGATATCATGCTGGGCAAGGGGCCAAGCGCAAGAAGCATGCGGCTTGATCTGCCTAAGTTCACCATAATAGGCGCGACTACTAGAACCGGATCACTTGCCGCTCCGCTGCGTGACCGCTTCGGACTACAGCATCGATTGGAATTTTATAATGACGATGAGATTGCCAGGATAATCAAACGCTCAGCCAAGATCTTAGGAGTCGATATTGATAATAAATCGGCAGGCTATCTTGCCACCAGGGCCAGGCTTACTCCTAGGATCGCTAACAGGCTGTTGAGACGGGTTAGGGATTATGCCGATGTGAATGGCGACGGCATAGTCGATTCTTTGGTGGCCGAAAAAGCCATGGGCTTGCTGGAAATAGATGATATAGGGCTGGATCCGTCAGACCGCCGGGTGCTGATGGCTATAATTGATAGTTATAATGGCGGTCCGGTAGGCATAAAGACGCTGTCAGCCCTTACGGGCGATGAGGAGTCGACGATCGAGGATTTCTTCGAACCGTATCTGATCCAGATAGGTTTGATTGAACGTACGCCCAGAGGCAGGAGGGCGACGCCAAAGGCTTATAAACATCTGGACAAAAAGCCAAAAACAAGTTATAACCAAAAAAGTTTGCTATAATCAGGGCAAATGGGCCAAGATGACAAGATCCGCAACCCCGTTGAAGAATATATGCAATATATTGTGGACCGGGACAAGCCGGAAAAACCGGTGGAAACTACAGCCGGACCTGCGAAACATCTGGAAGTGAAAAAGAGTCCTGAGAATTCTGCGGACACAAACGCCAACGAGGCTTTAAAGATCGCTGACGCTATCAGACAGTCCGTACAGATAAAAAGAAATTACCCCCAAGCAGGCCCGGACCGGGTAATTGATACGGAAGAAGATAAAGAATTTGACATAAGACGTCATCCGGTAGGTCTGGTTATGATATTTTTGTCAGTAATCGTTACTTTTGCCGCGACCTTTTCGCTAGTCAGCTTTTTGCTGCCGGGAATCGCAGATTTGATTGGAGCCGAACTAAGCTTAATCGGGCCGATAGTAGGCATATGTATGATAATCGCGTCTATTCTGGGAGCGGTATTTTTATTCTTTGCAGCCAGGGGTTATCTATCGAACCGTATGATCCTGACAAGCTTAAACATAGCTTATACTCTGCAAACCGGCCTGCGCAGTATAAAAACCGGAGAACTTTCTTTAGACGACATCAAAGACGTAAAAGTCCGTAAGACAGGCGTTATTTCCCGTCTTTTTAATTATGGGACTATGATGATCGAAACCACTGACGGGGAGAACAACCTTATGTTCATCTATACTCCTGATCCGGATGTCCAAGCCAAATTAGTACATGATTATAAACTGGAATATCTGGCCCGTCATAAAATATTCAGTCTTTGAAAGGATTGTCCCTGGCTTCTTCAAAAAGGGCCTTGACGGCTATATTGCGTTTTTCAAGCTTGAGTATCTTGTCTATAGATTGTTCGTCGATGACAATGCGCTTTATGGTATTTTGCTGAGCTGCCACCTGTTCGTCAGAGGGTTCCTGGGAGCTGTAGTGGTTGATGTTATAGATCAGGAAGCCGTTGACACCAAGAACGAAAAGAAGAAATGCCGGTACCATAATCTTCTTCGACCGGTTAATAGACCTTCTCAGATAGACGGGTATTTGTTTGATATTGAAGTTGGATAAGTCTTTATTCATATCTTATGGCCTCACGAATGCGTTTAATGTCAATGAGAAAGTTACGTCAGCACCCCCGTTGGTAGGCTTGACGCTTATCCTGCTCACATGGGCGGTGCGTCTATTTGATTCAAGCTTTTCGAGGAAAGTCAGGAATTTCTCATAACTTACAGAGTCTGTTTCATCGGTCTGAACAATGATTCCGAGTGAGTAAACTCCGGGTATACCGGCAACAGGCTGGACCTGTGTCAGAGCTTTATTGGTGGCCTCAGAGGTTGCGGCTTGGTCCGGCGCCGTAGAAGAATCTGATGAATCTTCAGTGCTATCGCTAGGCGGAGAAGCAGCGGGCCGTCTATCGCCCAAGGTTGACGGCTCAAAGGTTATGCTGCTTAAGCGTATACCGCTCTCTTGGGCTATCCGGTTGATTTCTATTACTGTGCGAGCTTGGTCCTTGTCCTGGGGTACTATTTCTGAAGCCGTATCATTTAATTCGCTATATTTTTCAACATCCTGCTTTGCTTTTATTAAGGACAGGCTTTGCTGCTCAAGCACCTGGTTGCGGGCCTTTAGATCGATGAGTTTTTCAAATTGTTTCTTAAACACGGTATTTCCCAACACGGTCGTACCTAAGATGAAGCCGCATAACAGGAAAATTACCACGACCAATCCATAGAATACTTTTTTTGCGCTCATTCCTCGTCCCCTATGTAACGGTACTCAGTGTTATCGTTGAATAATGCTTTTAGCCTGACGGTGCAGGGGTAAATAGGTTGTTCTTCGTCAGATTCCTGTGACAATGTCTTAGGACAGGAGATAGTTTCGATATCGGCTTGCTTGAAAATCTTGTTTTGAGGGTCGCTCAGATTAACTTGTATCTGGGAAGCGCTGTTAAAGTTAGTTGCGAAGGCCTGTATAGTCAGCCCGCCTTCGATCCCTTCTAAATTAATCGACTCCAAGGCAGTACCGGGGGGCAGAGCTGCGCCTAGCTGTCTGATTAATTTTGAAAAAAGTATTTCGCGGGATAAGACATTAAGAACCAGCTTTGTATTGTTGGATATTTCATCTACCTTGGCCGTTGTTTCCTCTAAGTTCTGCGCGTTTAAGGCTGCTTCCGTCTGATCGATATTCTTAGCTTCTCGTTTGACGGACCGGTCAAGATATAACCATCCTACTCCTACGATCAATAGACTGAATACCAAAGCAATGATCAAGGCTATAACCCACCTGGACATAGACCTGTTGCGTTTGGAATAAAACAAGGTCTGCTTATAATCCGGGGGAAGGAGGTTGATCATACAAACAGCTCCTTCGGGTTTATGAATGCCAACCCGGCGGCGGTGACATACAGCGACTTTTCATTATTTGAAGGCGCCTTACGCTTATCGGATTCGATTTCCTGCCATGGGTCGTATGCCCTGACAGGGATTCTTAACATATTCGTAAGATAATCACTCAGGCCTGGCATATTGGCGCCACCGCCGATGGACACGACCTGGCCGATTTTTGACTTTGTCTCTGAGCGGTCTTCATAGTAGCGGACCATTCTTTTTACTTCCCGGACTATCGTGTCAAGTTCAGGTTGGAGCGCTTCAATTATCTGCTTCTGCTTCTTACTTTTCCCCAGGCCGTACTTAGTTTTGATAATATGGGCTTCTTCGTGGCTGACCTTCAGTTTGGCGGCAATCGCTTCGGTGAAAGTATCGCCTCCGGCTGGCAGCGTACTGGAGACCACGTTCGTCTTTTCGTGTATAGATATATCCGCCGAAATCGAACCGAAATCCATTAGCACGGCAGGTATGTCCCGCGTAGATTGCTGTTGCTCGAAAAGCCGGGAGGCGGCGTTGATACTGCTGTCGAACATGATCGGCTCTAGATCGAGTATGTAGCACAGCTCCAGATAAGAATCTATAATTTTTTTCGGTACACCTACGGCTGACACTTCTATATTTTCTTTACCTCGGCTGATTATGTCGTAGTCAATATACAACTCATCCCGGGGCAAGGGAATATACTGTTCCGCTTCAAGGTTTATCGCCTGTTCGATCTCTTCTTCCGATAGGTTCGGCAGGTTAAATGTGCGGGTGTAAGTAGAGCTTGTCGGAATGCTCATAGCGACCCGTCTGGTAGTGATTTCTCCGACTATTTTTTTCTCAAAAAGCTCCTTTATCGCCTCCGCCAGTTTTTCGAAGTCGACAATGACAGAGTCTACTATGGCCTCCCTGTCAAAGGGGTTAAATCCATAGCCGACAAGCTTGCGATGCTTGCCTTCCGCATTGATCTGCATGACCTTGATTGATTTGAAGCCTATGTCCAGGCCAAATATATCTTTGTCTTTATAGAAGTATTTGTTGCTCATTGCTTTCCCAGCCAAAGCATTTTTGACTCTTTAAACTATAGCATTTTAGCGTTTTTTTGCCCATGCATATTCTGCCAAATTTAAAACCCCGGTAAATCCGGGGTTTTAAGGTCTAGGCAAACCTTTATTAGTTGTTAGAACCAGACTTGCTGAATGTACCGCCAGCTTCAAGGTTAGCTGTTAGCGTAAAGCCAAGACAATCACCATTAGTAGTCGTGTTATCACAGTTGGCAGGAGTAGCCGTGTACTGATAGTTGCTAGTGGTTCCGCCCGTAGCGACCATGTCTGTGGTTGAACCAGGGGCATGGATAGTGTCATCACTCAGACCTTGTATATTAGCATCCCGCCATGTGTCATCGTTCAAGTTGCCTAGGGTTGGATACTTCTGGTTCTCGGCGAAGTATACTTCCACCTGGCTGTAGATGGCGTTTATGTCGGACTTCCTATCCGCGTCACGGCCTTTCTTTTGCACGCCGGTAAATGTTGTTATAACTATTGCCGCCAATATTCCTATGACGACAATTACTATCAACAGCTCCACAATAGTGAAACCGCTTTGTTTACGTTTAAGTGAGATCATAAGGACCCACCCTCCTTTAGTTGCTTAGTTTTATTTTGACCTTATCGGCATAGATAACCTTATGATAAGTATCTGGGGTTGATTGTAACCATAAGAATTATATTAGTCAAGACAAGCTTAACCTATATTATTGCTCAAGCTGGCTATCGGTCCCATGACACTGGCGGCAATGACCCCAACTATGCTGCCAAGAACCACTATCATCAACGGTTCGATAAGCGCGCTCAACCCGTCGATGACCGCGTCTACTTCCTCTTCGTAAAAATCCGCTACTTTAACGAGGATAGTATCTATCTGGCCGGTCTCTTCGCCTACGATCAGCATTTGGCTGACAATGATAGGGAAATAAGGGCTTTTAGATAACGGTTCGGAAAGCTGCCGGCCGAATTTGACTTCTTTTGCGGCATCTAATAACTCTTTTTCTATTACTTTATTACCGATTGCTTTCGCGGTAACCTGCAGAGAATCTATAACCGAAACTCCCGCTCCCATCAAAGAAGCGAAGGTCCTGGCAAACCTGGCTAAGGCTATTTTTATAAGTATGGTTTTAAGGACCGGTATTCTTAACAGGAACTTATGGAAGTTGAATTTTCCTTTTTCCGTGGAAATATATTTCTTGAAAGCAAATATAAGGCCTGCGAAGATTAAGACGATTATTATCGCGTTGCTCTGCATGAAATCGCTGATGCTAAGCAGAACCCTGGTATATATAGGAAGTTGCGCGTCCGGTCCGCCCAAATCCTTGATTATCGCCCCGATTTTCGGGATGACGAAGATCATTATTCCGAAGAAAGCGATTATAGTGATACTGAAAATGACTATAGGATAGGCCATGGCACTTTTGATCTTTTTGCGAATGGTCGCATCTTTTTCTATCTGGGCGGCCAGTTTTTTTAGGATTTCGTCCAGTATGCCGCCAGCCTCGCCGGCCCTTATCATATTCACGAATATTTCATTG
>CAMLDK010000043.1 GCA_946478995.1 uncultured Candidatus Saccharibacteria bacterium
TTGGCGGAGCGGATAAATATGCTTTCTACCGCTACCTAATACTTCTTCTCGGTGATCGGCGAGATTCTCATTGGTAATCCGATTGTCGAGCGGCTTTTCCTGCTTATTTTTCCGTTTGAATTTATTTATTATCTTTTTCTTCTTGCTCATCTTCGTCTGAAGCTTCTGCTTGCCTCTGGGGCGGAGCATTAGCTACGATTCCTTCGTCCCTGAGGACTTTTAGTATTTTTTGCTGTATCTTTTCCGGATGATGTACCTCATGAATTACTAGGTCTCCGACAAAAGTTTGCATCATTATTGTACCAAATCCCAGCATCGTCTCCTGCATGCCAGCCACCTCATAATTAACCATCTGTATCTGGTTAAGGTTCATGTCCACTACGCTTCTAGTCCAGAAACCTTTTTGCTTTATCTGGAGAAGACGCTGATCGGTAACTATATATACGCTAAAATACCAGCTTATCCAAGAAGGTATGAAGACAACCAGACCGAGCAAGGCTCCGGCAGCCAATCCCCCATAAAGGTAGCTGTATTCCGGTCTTATTAGCGACGGTATGACTCCCGCTAAAAGGGCCAGGAGCCCAAATATAAAGCCTTTGCGCATAACTATAGGGTGTTTTCTAAAAACAAGTAATGTTTCTTCCCCTTCAAGCTGGTCGTCAAATTGTTTGTTTTGCTCAGCCATATAATTATAAGTATACAGGGTTGAGATGGATAAATATGGTGTCCCCGAGAGGATTCGAACCTCTATCTACTCCTTAGGAGGGAATTGTTCTATCCATTGAACTACAGGGACTTATTTTCTTTCGTGGGGTTCGTATATGTGCAGATACTCTGATTTCTCATAGGTGAATAGCTCTTCATCTGTGAAAAATGCTCTTACTTCGGCCCTCCCGCTTTGCTTGCTATCGGAAGCGTGGATCAGATTGCGGCCGGTGCCTATAGCCATATCCCCCCGGATTGTCCCAGATTCGGCAAGCCGAGGATTAGTATGGCCTACTATCAACCGGACGGAATTGACGCATTCATAGCCCTCCCATGCCATCACGACCACCGGCGAACTTTTCATGAATTTTTCCAGACCCTGGTAAAAATCTTTTTCTAAATGTTCTTTATAGTGTTCCTGGAGCAGCTCGCTGCTCAGAGAAAGCATTTTTATACCTATCAGCTTAAGGCCTTTTAGTTCAAAGCGCCGGATGATCTCCCCTACGAGCCCTCGCTGCAGGGCATCAGGTTTGGCAATAATTAAAGTTCTTTCCATTTGAATTTCCTTTTATTTGATTTATTTTGGTTAAATTATAACAGATTGGACGAGTATTACCTTTGCCCCCATGGACAATTAACTTTAAAATAATAGGGTGAAGTTATCAAAACAAAAAACCGACTTCTTAGAATATCTGGAAATCGAACAAAACCGTTCACAAAAAACCATAGAAAATTATGACCACTACCTGACCAGGTTGATCGATTTCGCCGGTGATATAAATACCTCGGAGATAACCCCGGAGTTAATACGCAAATGGCGTCTATGGCTCAACCGCCTCGGCACGAATACATCGGACGAGCTGCAAAAAACTACCCAGAATTACCACCTTATAGCCCTCAGAAGTTTTTTGAGATATTGCGCCAAGCTAGGCATAGACGCCTTGCCGGCGGACAAAATAGAGCTCGCCCGCACTACTAGGGTGCAGGTAACCTTCTTAAACGAAGAAGAGATGCAGCGGCTTCTTTCCGAACCCGATACAAGCCGTGAAAACGGTATAAGGGACAGGGCTATCCTGGAGCTGCTTTACTCGAGCGGGCTTCGAGTTTCCGAACTGGTAGCCCTTAATAAAGACCACATAAATTTAAAAAGGCGGGAGTTTATGGTCAGAGGCAAAGGGCAAAAAGACCGGCCTATATTCATCAGCGAAGAAGCAGCCGAATGGATACAGAAATACCTGGACAAGCGTACGGACAATTCAACCCCCCTGTTTATCAGAGTCGGCGGCAGTAAGAAATCCGACCAAACCGGAAATTATAAGAGGCTGACTGCCCGAAGCATACAAAGGATGGTAGCACGATATGCGCTTTTAGCGGGAATCACCAAGCATGTCAGTCCCCACACCTTGCGCCATAGTTTTGCTACGGATCTGCTTATGAACGGCGCGGACCTCAGGAGCGTACAGGCAATGCTTGGACACAGCAATATTTCTACTACTCAAATATACACCCATGTGACAGACCCTCATCTCAGGAAAATTCATGAAAAATTCCACCGGAGAAAATCCGGTGCCGCCTAAGGGCAGCCGTTACCGACGCTATGATCTCTTCTGATTTCGAGCTTTTTACATAAGTCAGACGAAGTTTGCACGGCAAAATCATGCATAAATCCGCTATCAAAATCCGTCAAATTAACCATTACTTGAACGCGTTTTAATATATCGCCTGCCTGTCCCGTAGAGTCGACCATCATTTGCGCGTCCCTGAAAAGTATGGAAGTGCCTGTTTGCGGTCGAGAATGATTTATCTCGCCGGTTATTGTCACGTCGTTCAATTTATAAATTGATTTCAGGTTTAGGTATAGCTTGTCCTTTTCGATAGAAGTGATGGTTATGCTGCAATTACCCCCCGTAGTACATCTGCCGGTGGTAACAGCGCCTTGCTTGTTTATATCGCCGAAAGCATCATCATAAGAAAAATTCAAAGATCCCGATAAGGACGGTTTGACATAGACTACAAAGGTACTGTTAATAAGCTCCTGCCTATTGGTAGAAGCCGGGTCTGAAAGCTCTATCCTGATCATTCCGGCCTCGCAATCACTTGGAATCTGCTTCGGTATACCGCTTCCTAAATTACAGCCGGCAAAATTATTGCCTCCGCCTTGTTGGTTCCACTTGAATGTCAGAGTATTGATAGTTATACCGCCGGCATCTTCTATAGGGGTGATGGTAGGCGTTCTAACGTCTACCGGAAAATATCTTAACTCCGTAGGAGTACGGTTATATAAAACGCAGGTGTATTTGGTGTTCTCAAAGTCCCCTACCTGAGCATTCTTGCCGGGAAATTGGTTGCCTGTGCCGTTAGCCGTACCCAAGCCTTCGCAATCATCCTTTTTGTTTGGCCTGGGTCCTCCGGCCGGATTAACAATATAGTCTTTGGTGTCATTAATACCGGATTCCGCCGCATAGAAGGCCTGGGTACTTAATTGCCTATCCAAAGCTTGTTGCTGCTCCCTGTTTGAGTTCTTAGTCATAGATATAACTATCAAGGTTAGGAGCGTCATTATCAGTATGACCACTACCATAGAAGCTATGCCGGACTGGTTTTTCAAAAGAGACGATAACGGTTTTTTAGTTTTCATTGGGTGCAATATATTACCATAAGCTATTCTACACGTTTGTTTATAGTAGTTTCAAGCTCGGAGACGGCGCAGAAGTTGCTGCCGGCGATTCCAGGCTGGCATCTTATAGTCGCTGCGTCTTCGATGGAAGGATTATTGCACTTACCGTCTATGATCGAGCCGCTGCATTGTGTTAATTCCAGCAAATCGATATCCCCGGCAGTAATTTTAACTTTCACTTTAAAGTTATTGGAGCTTAGTGAGTCAATTTTAAAGTTCACAAGCCGCATATTGTTGGGGAGCAGTTCCTTGCCGCCCAAATATGGGTCGCAGTTATTTAAATTAGGCCGTCTATCATACAGCAATCCGGGTGTGCCACTGTCTACTTGAGCTACTAACGTATATGTATAACGGTCGTAACCGAAGCAGACCGCTTGCGGCACACCGACCGTATCGGCCACTTCATCATCGGCCCGGCTCTGCGAGTTGAACTGCACCGTGTTAGTAATAGTATTAACGACCGACCTGGTAGTCTCTTGGGTGCGGGAAGAGGTGATCCCCTTATAATAAAGCCGTCCGATAGCTAATATTCCGCTGGCAGCCACAACCAGGACAATAGAGAACACTGAAGTAGCTATCAGCAGTTCGATTATTGTGAAGCCTTTTTGATTTGAGTGTTTAATTGATTTCACTTTATAAATTGCCCAATATTACGTTACTTATTTCTTTCGCGGTTTCCAGGTTGAGATTATCTCCGGCAATCGTTATTATGTGCTCTCCTTTTAATACTGTTAAGGTAAACTGTTTCTTGCCTGAAAGCCCAACTAAGCGTAAAGAGAAGGCCGAATCTCCCAGACCGTTCACCTCTTCCGCTGATTTGTTTTTCGCTCTGTTAAAATCTGACTTGGCGTTTTCTATCGTTGTCGCGCGCAACGTTATATCAGCTAACACCTCAGGTATGGGAACCGGCTTTGGATTAGACTTTTTTATCTCATCGATGGAGTCTGACGAATCCACAACTTCTTTATTGCCTTCAGGAGCAGGCTGAATGCTGGGGCTGCCAGATCCAGCTTCTTCCTCGTTAGGCTTGGCGGTACTTATTTCACCCCTTATATATATGCAATGGCTTGATTTGCTTTCCGTATTGGGAGCCTCGGCTATATCCGTTGGTGAAGTGTAGCCTCCGCCGTTTTCCGACAAAGGAACCGTTGATATATCGCTTCCAAAAATATTCGCGGCGTCTTCATCGCCAAAAACCTCGCAGGCGGCGGGCGCGTTAATCTGCCCTGAAGACTGACTGTTATCAGAGTTACTTTTCTGGTCGGATTTTTGGAAAACGAAGAACCAAATACCGACAGCGATCAGCGCTAAGATGATTAAAAATATTATTAGTTTTAGTTTACTTACTTTCATTTTTGCTCCTTAATCATCCGTTGTGTATACCCATCCAAATATTCCTTCATACGAATACCCCGCATTAGCTCCCTCCCACCAGTTCGTGGTATAGAAGTGGTCGCCTACGCCACCATGCCAGAAACGATACAGCGGTACACTGCCAGGGGCTGAACCGTCGGAGAGAACCGACCAACCCTGATAACCGGTCTCACCACACCAGCCGCCGTAATGGGCGTTTACATATTCCTGGTAATTGGTCGTGTAGAAATGATCCCACCAAGGCCAAGGATTTACCCAGCCGCCGCATCTATCTGAGTTCCAGCCGCCGTATACATCTGCCGAAGGGTATGAACCGTCAGTTGGTACATAACCCGCTATGCCTTCGTAGTAAATCCACCAGGCATTATTATGGATGGAAGGGTAGCAAGAACCGGCACCGGGCACGCCATAATGATGATCTGTTACAAACCTAAAGTCGCCGCCGGTATGTATCGAGTAACACCTATATAACGGTTGTCGGGGTGGAGGCGGATTGTGAGTAAAGTTTGCCCGGCAGGTGGTATTACTTACTATCCCGAAGCTACTGCCGCAGCTGCTTGGAGTCCAGCCATTGAAGGTGTAGTTAGGCGCGGCTGCTACATTCAAGTTTATAGGGGTTCCGGCAGGTACGTTAATGCTAGTGACACTGCAAGAAGTTCCGCAGTTTATACCGCTGCCGCTCACCGTACCTCCGGCTGCAAGGTTTTTCCTGACTGTCAGAGTTACAGGTGGAGGCGGATCTTCTTCGTCAATTGAAGGATCGTAAGAAGCCAAGTTAGCTGCATTGTGGTCTGTGTGGCAATCGGGATCGCCTGAATCTTTGCGCCCGTCAAGGATAGGACCGTTGTCGATATCGTCATCGCACTCCACATGAAGAGTTATTGGGATATCCCCGCTAACAGGAAGCTTATAGGCCAGCGACAGTTCGTCCGTACCGCCCCGTATGTTAGGCCAATCCATATGGACGGTAAATGTGTTGCCGATCTGCTCTATGTTTATTATGTTATATCTGCCGTCCGGACCCCTATGGCAGTCTGCTTCAGTGGCAGTGGGATTGCCGCTTGAATTAAAGCATCGGTAGTGGTTTTCGTCCTCCCAGGGTTGTTCCGGGCTAAAATAGCCGCGTAGAAGCTCTAACTGTTCCTCTGCGATCTTTTGAGCTTCTGAACGTTCCTGGGCCTGTCTGATGGCCTGTGAGCTCCTATTAGCCAAGCCGTAAGATATGCTTAACACCAGGCTAAGCACCGCGATAGCTAAGAGTATTTCTATTATCGTGTCGCCCTTTGAACCGATTTTAAGAATTGGTTTTCTCATCAGTTACACTCCAGCTCCCAATCGTCTATTTTAGTTTCGATATTAGTCTGGGCATTTGTTCCTACCCTGATGCTTGCTTTTCGTCCGGCGTTAGGCTGTTCGCGTATACATATTGTTATACCTCTGTTCATATCACCGGTATTTACAACTTGGCTAGTCCCGGTAGTAAAGTTATAAGACGGATTAATACGTGCTATGGCCACCTGGCTGGTAGTCGCACCTGCTCCTCCTTTGTCACCGTTGCCAAAGCCCGAAACGACAGCAAAGCCAGCACTGTTTTGATGGGGTAGACTCGAAGTAATTATCCTTTGTATATGTATACTGGCATTTAAAACTATGTTGCTGTAAGTGCCTTCAATACTTGACCTTATAGTACGGGGTCGGGCTTCGTTGATATTTATTGGAAGCTTAGTCTCGTCGGCCGATGAATTACGCAGCCCGACTATGGTATAAGCATCCATGGACCCGTCATTAATATCCACCGCCTTTCCCAAGAATATACATTGCTGGTTCGTTCCCTGTTCGGAAGAACCGCCCGGATTAATAAAAGGTACGGGCGGCGAACCTGACCTTATACAGCTGAAATTGGTTGACTGAGGATAAAAACCGGTACTTACATCATTTAGGATATCTTGGATTTTATTTTCCATATCCCTGACCCCGTTAGTAAATTGAGTCTTGCTATTCTGACGGTTGTAGCCGGCAACAACGCCCGCGAACAGCAAAGTACTGATACTAAGCACTATCATTACCTCTATAACCGTATAGCCTTTTTGTCTTCTGTTTTTAATTATTTTTTGTATCAAGGCCATTTAATATTTGATCCCACTTTATATAGTGTCCTTGTTGGAAGATTATAGCATAAGCAGGTTGTTATATACCTCTATAATACTCTCGCCAAAGAGAACAACTATTATACCGGCGGCGATAAGAAACGGCCCAAAAGCGATTTTCGATTTAGCACCAAAACGATTCTTGAGTAATAACGGTATGGAAAACAGGCTGCCCAGCAGAGATGCAATAAACAATATTAAAAAGGCCGCTAGAGGTTCAGCGGCCAGTGCCCCTAGCAAGAACCCCAGTTTTACATCTCCGCCGCCTATCCATCTCCCTGCCGAGATTTGGAAAAGAATATAAAAAATCCCTCCTCCTACAACAACTCCATAAAGAACAGATATACCGGAGATGTCGTAAGATGTCGCTTGAGTTTGGATAATGATACTCAGAAGAACCAGGGCAAAAAGCGGGAAAATAATCTTATTGGGAAGCAGCATCCACTTTATATCGTAAATAGCGAGAGCAATGAGCCCCGCTAAGATTGCCAGCCACAAACCAAATATTACTTTGTCGGAAGTCCCTGAAATACTGTAGGGCCAGAAAATATACGAAATAACGAACATCATTGCCGTTATAGTCTCGACAAGCGGATACTGGATAGAGATAGGCTTACCGCAATAACGGCATTTAGCCTTCAAAAATAGCCAGCTAAGGACAGGCACCAGATCTTTTGCCGACAGCCTGTACTTGCAATGCGGGCAAATGCTGCGGCCTTTTAATATAGAGTGCTTTTTAGAACTTCTGGTATGAGTTTCCTGCCACCTAAGCCTATAGACCAAAGCATTTATAAAACTGCCCGCACATAGCCCGAGGACGGCCAAGCCTACTATTATCATTAGCATAATATACCACGAACATAACGGGACTTATGATTAAAGTCCCGTTATCCGTTAAACTGTCTATCTATGATAATCTTAGCTGTTATCTAGGCA
>CAMLDK010000044.1 GCA_946478995.1 uncultured Candidatus Saccharibacteria bacterium
TGATAGAAACCATGGAAGAACAAGGTATAGTCGGCCATGCTGACGGCTCCCGGCCGAGAGAAGTGTTGATCAGTAGCGTGGACGAAGTATTTGGCGGTTCAGGCTCCGGCGGCGGAGATGGGGTTTATGACGACATGCCGGATGAACCGGAAGATTCCATTTCTAAGTAAACGGCTTCTTTGCTGGATACACTAGGCTGGGAATAGATTTATCCAGGTTTGACTAACAGAGGTAATTTTGCTATAATTCCCTGACTATTAACTCAGCTTGCGGCCAATCAGATGCGCGCAGGCGTAAGCCAAAGGAGGATTCTTTGAATCAATACGAAATAGCGGTGCTTTATGATCCGCAGCTTGAAATCGACCTAAGCAAGGCCGAGGCTAAAATCGAAAAGATAATAACAGAAAATAAAGGCAAAATTGCCGGTAAAGATAACTGGGGCAAGAAAAAACTAGCCTACGATATCGACAAGCATGAAAATGCAATCTATGTCTTTTATACCGTTGAGTTGCCAGGCGAAAACGTCTCTAATGTCGAGAAAACCCTTAATATTACCGATGAAGTCATACGGTTTTTGATCGTCCGTCCGGATCTAAAGGCGATCGCAAAGGCGGAAGCAGCCAAAAAGATCAAGGATAAAAGAGTTGCCGAACGCGGCGGCTCGGGCGATAATGAAGAGGACGAGGATTAATATGGCGAGATCATTCAACCAGGTAATATTAATGGGCAACCTGACGCGGGATCCGGAGCTAAGGCAGATTCCAAGCGGCCAGAGCGTATGCTCTTTCAGCCTTGCTCTTAACAGAAGCTATAAGAATTCCAATGGTGAGTGGCAGGAAGCGACTGATTATGTAGACGTTGTAGCCTGGGCCGGATTAGGAGAGAGAGTCGCTCAATATGTAACCAAAGGCCGGCCGGTTTTGGTCAGCGGGCGTTTACAAAGCCGCAGCTGGGAACAAGATGGCCAGAAGCGAAACAAGCTGGAAGTTATTGCGTCGGATGTTACATTCTTAGGCGGCCGCGGCGGAGAAAGCAATGCAGATTCAAGCGCCAGTTTTTCATCTTCTGCACCAGCGGGGGATAGCTATGGCGGCAGCACCCAGGATCAGTCTAAAAAAGGTAAGAAACCAGAAAAAGATGTAAATATCGAGGATGTTGATGACGAGCCGATCAACCTCGACGACATCCCATTCTAACTAAAGGAGATTTATTAATGGCGAAGATTTTTAAACATAAGACAGACGTAGCATATTTTGATTATAAAGATTATAAGACACTTCAAAAGTATGTAAACCAATACGGGCAGATTGAAAGCCGCAAAAAAACCGGTTTAAGCGAAAGCCAGCAAAGACATCTATCCGTAGCTATCAAGCGTGCCAGACATATAGCGCTTTTACCTTTTACGGTAACTGCTTAGTATTTCCATAGGTATAAAAACATGGCAAACCTATCTATCACTGAATTAAAAAAGGGCACTTTGCTTCAGTTAGAAGAAGTTCCTTATAAGGTCATTGATTATTCCCAAAAGGTCATGGGCAGGGGCGGTTCTATCGTAAACGTTAAAATTAAAAGTCTTCTGGACGGTAAGGTACTCGCAAAAACATTCAAGGGGGCAGATACCGTTGAGAGCGCTGATGTGATGAATTCCCAGGCTCAATATTTGTACTCAGACACAGGCCAGCATTACTTCATGGATACCGGTACTTATGAGACATTCAGTGTAAATATCGATATACTAGGCGACCAGTCCAAGTACTTGGTTGAGGGGCAGGAAGTGATTTCACAGCTTTTTAATGGCAATGTAATAAATGTTGAATTGCCAAAAAATGTATTTTTAAGAATTAAGTATACGGAAGATGCCGTTAAAGGGGATACCAGCTCCTCGATAGTAAAGGACGCCCAGCTGGAAAACGGTACTAAGATAAAAGTCCCGGCTTTTATAAAGTCCGGCGATATAGTCAGTGTTGATACCACAACAGGAAAATACAGGGAAAGAAAAAAAGGTTAAGCTTCATGTATGAAAGACTTGACCAAAGTCTGACTAACAGAGGTTTAGTGAAGAGTAGAAGCCAAGCTGAAAGTTATATAAAGCTTGGAAAAGTAAAGGTGGACGGCCACATTGTTAAAAAGCCCGGTACAAAAACAGCAAAAAATGCAGTTGTAGAGATTACAACTGAAAAAACTTACGTATCAAGGGGCGGACTGAAGCTTGAGTCAGTAGCGGACAAGCTTAAGCTGAACTTTAAGAACAAGGCAGTACTTGACGTAGGTAGCAGCACAGGCGGCTTTAGTGACTTTGCATTGCAGCATGGCGCGTCTAAAATTATTGCGGTTGATATAGGAAGCGACCAGCTGGCCGGTCCTTTGAGAACGAACCCTAAAGTGGAACTCTACGAACAAACCAACATCAAAAGTATTAAAAAACTGAGTACAAAAATTAATATTATACTGATAGACGTTTCCTTCACTTCTGTGAGGCCTATACTGACCCATATTCTAAGCCTGGTAAATGATCCTGGATGCGAAGTGATAGCTATGGTGAAACCACAGTTTGAAACAGGTGGCGAGGACAAGCATAAAGGGGTGATAAAAAATAAATCCTTGAGAAGAACAATACTAAAAGATTTTGAAGCTTGGGTTAGGAATAATTACAAAATTTTAGATAAAGCTGATTCTGAAGTAGCAGGTGAAAAAGGCAATATAGAAAGATTTTATAAGCTAGTAGTTTTAGCTTGAATCTACTAAACTTGTTTTATGCGATATTTTGAAAATAGACGTTCCGCAGGGGAAATGCTGGCCGAAAATTTAAAAAAATATCAATCAGAAAATTGCGCTGTCATAGCCCTAAGTGAAGGCAGTATTGTCGTTGCTCTAGAGATAGCTAAGAAACTGCACTCCTCTCTATTCCTGCTTGTAACGGAAGATGTGAAGTTGCCAGGCGAAGAGCATAAACCGGTGGCTACCGTCAGTACCTCCGGTAGTTTTACGTACAACAACGAGTATTCCACTGGTGAGCTGGAAGCTATCAATAGCGACTACCATACCGTGATCGAACAGCAGCGAATGCTCGCTTTTCAAAAACTTAACAGGATAGGCGATAGCGAAGCAAGAATCCCAAAGATATTACTAAAAAACCACGTAGTCATATTTGTTAGCGATGGGCTCAGAAACGGCCTGTCTTTGGATGTGGCCGCTGATTTCATTAAGCCGATCAAGGTCAGGAAGATAATAACCGCGGTTCCCGTAGCCAGCGTGCCGGCCGTTGATAGAATGCACTTACTTTCTGATGAAATCCAGTGCCTAAGCGTAGTGGGGGATTTCATGGGCACGGACCATTATTATAAGGAAAATTCAATGCCGGAGCATAGTGAAATCATCAAAACGATGAAAGATGTAACTTTGAACTGGGGCCGTTAAAAGCTGAACAATTTTTTTGAACCATACATCTTTACAACAATAGTTATCCACAGCCATAAATGAATAATTTACAGTTTAAAAGCGAGATATTAAAAGGTTTACATCAGTAAATCCATTTCTGTACGAAACTTACTCAGAGCCTAATATTCTGCGCACAAAAATATAGCCTTGCGCGAGGTTTTAAGGGTTGGTAAATTGAGGCTTGTAAGTGGCCGAGCTGCTTGCGCAAAAGCGAAACAAAATTCAAAAACCTAAATTGGTTGGGAGCCTTCGCTAAGGATTTTTAAAAATCCTGAAGGCTCCCAATTAAAATCAAAAAGAAAATAAATTGAAAAAAATCAAAAAGATATTTACATCTGAAAAACGCGCTTATTTCCATCATAAGCACGGGATATATTTCCGAAGGAACCGCAAAAAGCAGACTTTTATCTGGGCTTCTAGTTTGCTTGGCATGTGCGGTTGTTTTTTATTTATAGGTACCTATTTGATTCCTCTTATAAAATCCAGCAGCTATCTTCAGGAGAAGCAAAATGATCTTGCGACGCAAAGCAGCCAAGTGGTTTCGGAAGAAGATAAAAAGCTGAATCCGATAACCAGGAATGATTCAGAGCTTGAAGTGATTGTTAGGAATGCCTTGAGCGGGCTAGCGCCGGATAATAATTGGTCGGTATATATTTATGATCTTAAAGAAGATTCATCGGTCCATGTTAATTCAGACAAACCTGTAGACTCCGCCAGTTTGTACAAACTCTTTTTGGTTGAATACCTGGAGCAGAAGCTTCCATATGACCAATGGGCTAATACTTGGCTGACCGATCAAAGTATCGCTGATTGTGTTTACGACATGCTTAGGGCGAAAGACGATCCATGTTCCGAGGATCTGGCAAATTACCTTAATCTTGATGCCGTAGATAACTTCAATGAACTTAATGGTTACAAGAACACTTCATTTGCCGGCCATTCCGGCAAACAGACATCTGCTGACGATGTAGGCAAGCTTTTCGTAAGCCTTAAAAAAGGCCAGGTATTAAGCGACAATGCCAGAAGATTCGTATTTGACGCGCTTTATCAACAAGATATCAAAAGGGGTATACCAAAAGGCTGCGGTAAGGACTGTCGCAGTGCGAACAAGCAGGGCGAATTAAATAAAATTGCCTATGACGCGGGAATTGTCACTCGCGGCAAGCATGATTATGTCTTGGTGGTTCTTGGTCAAGGCGGCAACTTCAAGCAGATAACCGAACTTACTAAGGTTATAGATAAATACCTGCGTTAGTTAATCCCTGAGTTTATATCCCCGGGCGAATAACTTGTAATTAACGAAAAACAAAAAAATGCCTGCGATCGCTATGATCAGCAGACTCAGATTAGGGTTTATATCAGCGCTACCCAGCATAGAGTAACGCAGGGTGTTGATCATATAGTAGATCGGATTAAAACGGGTGAGCATCTCGAACACGGGCGGCAGAAGAGAGGCCGAGTAAAAGACCCCGCCCAAAAATATCAACGGCTGCAAAATGAAGTTCATATACAGGCTTAAGTCGTCGAACTTTTCCGAACGCAGTCCTACCAGTACACCGGCCATTGAGAAAAAAAGACCTATAAATATGAAACTTAGTATAAAGATCAGGGGATGTTCTATGGCCAGTTCTGGTATGAGAATTTTAGCCGTAATGAGCGCGATCAAGGATATAAGAGAGGCGCGTATGAAGCCGCCTAACCCGAATGCGACTAAAAGCTGGGTGTTGGATACCGGTGAAGCCAGTTGATCATCTATTGCCCTTTGCAGCTTCTGTTGAACTAACGAAGAAGAGTTGTTATCGAATATATTAAGCGTAAAAGTCATAAGTATCAGGCCCGGAATGATGAATAAGATATAACTGTGGCCGTCAAGCTCATTGATCCGGCTACCCAATGCGGCGCCGAATATACTTATATAAAGGTACGTCTGAACCAGGGGGCCGAAGATTGTCTGGCGCTTTATGGTCCAAAAACGAAAGAGCTCGCGCCGCAAAACCGACCAGAATGGGAGCCAGCGTCTGATAAACTGATCGTTCACTTTATCTCCCCGTTCCGCCCAAGCTCACCCCGCCCGACAACTTTAAGGTATACGTCTTCAAGATTTTTTTGGCCGTTGTTTTTCTTCAGTTCGTCGGTTGTGCCGGTTTGGATGATCTTGCCGTGGTTGATCAAGGCTATTTTGTCGCAAAGCTGTTCAGCCTCTTCTATGTAGTGGGTTGTCAGCAAAATGGTAGTGCCGGCCTTATTGATTTTCTTCATGTATTTCCAAAGCTCCAGCCTTAGCTCCAGGTCTACTCCGGCTGTCGGCTCATCCAAAATCAATAGTTTCGGTCTGTGCATAAGCGCCCGTGCCAGAATAACCCGCCTTTTCATACCGCCTGACAGAAACAAGCTCCGCGATTTTCGCTTATCGGTCAATGAAAAATCCCTCAAAAGCTCATCTATGCGCTTTTTGCGCTCTTTTTTACGCATGGAGTAATAGCCTCCATGAAAATCCAGTGTTTCTTCTACGCTTAAGAACCAGTCAAGGTTTGTTTCTTGCGGAGCAAGACCTACATATGACCTGGCTTTTTGGTAGTCGTCCACGACGTCGTAGCCCAATATCGACGCCCGCCCGCTTGTCGGCATAGCCAGCCCCATGATGCAATGGATGAGAGTTGATTTGCCGGCGCCGTTCGGGCCAAGCAGGCCGAAAAATGACCCTTCAGGGATTTCCAAATCAATACCTTTCAAGGCCTCAGTGCCGCTTGAATAAATTTTTTTGAGTTCTCTGACCTCTAGAGCATTCATACGTTGAACCTAAATTCTACTACATCGTTGGGTCTTAGAACATAATCTTTACCCTCTGTCCGAACTTTCCCTGCAGCTTTTGCAGCCTGTTCGGAACCTGCTGAGACCAGGTCATCAAAGTCGACTATCTGAGCGGCGATAAAACCTTTCTCAAAGTCGCTATGTATCGCTCCGGCGGCCTGGGGAGCTGTAGAACCCTGCCTGATAGTCCAGGCCCGGACTTCTTTCTCGCCGGCCGTTAAGAAGCTTTGCAAGCCCAAAGTTCCATAAGCTGCCTGTATTAACTTTTTGAGCCCGCGTTCGTCCGTGCCATATGATTGTAATAATTCCAGGGCTTCGTTTTCCTCAAGCCCTCTCAACTCGTCTTCTATCTTGGCACAGACAAATAAGCTTTCGCCGGTACCTACCAGCTTAGCGAGATCTGATTTTTTTGATTCATCGTTTAAGGATTTTTCATCAAGGTTAAATAAATAAATAACAGGCTTTAAGGTCAACAGCTGCAGATCGCCGAACAGTTCTTGGGCATGTGATTTCCAGCTATCGTCTTGAAGTGACAGGGGGTTCCCACTGTCCAATATAGATTTTGCTTCCTCCAATTTATCAGAGAGCGGCTTTAGTTTGGGATTGGCTCTGGCTTCTTTTTGGAGTTTCGGCAGGCGTTTCTCTACGGTCTGCAGGTCTGCTAGTACCAACTCGGTGTTTATGACTTCTATGTCTTTCCCGGGGCTGCGGTTTTGGTCGACGTGCTGGACATTGCTGTCGTCAAACGCCCGGACTACCTGGCAGATGCGTATATGGCTCAAGAACTGGTTGCCTAAGCCTTCGCCCTGGCTTGCCCCCGATACCAGTCCGGCAATATCTACAAAATTTACGGTCGCGGGGACTATTTTGTTTGATTTATATATTTCCGCCAGTTTATTTAGGCGTTGGTCCGGAACCGGTACGACTCCGGTATTAGGCTCAATCGTAGCAAAAGGGTAATTGGCCGCTAGCACGCTGTTGTCCGTCAGGGCGTTAAACAGTGTTGACTTGCCGACGTTAGGCAAGCCGACTATACCTATGGATAAACTCATTACAGCTTATTATATCAAGGGTAGTTAAATGTTAGTGCCGGGTTTCTTAGACTTTTTAGCAATAATATATTTATCGTCGATGTAACTTAAGTCTTTGGCTAGGTTTATCAATGATTTGTAAGCTCCTGGATTAGCTTTCTTCACCTCTATTGCTATGTGGCCAAGCTCCGCGACCAGGTTTATAAGGTAATCTCCGGATTGTGCGCGGGCATCAAGCATCCTGCGATAGGCGCTATCAGCATAATCACGCAGCGTCCATGTGCTTAACCCTAAAGACAATTTATAAGTCGTGCTGTTCATCTGAATTTAAAATCCTTACAAATTTTTTACCGGCTATCACCAAGTGATCCAAAAGGTCGATCCCTAATACTTTACCCGCTTCTATGAGCTGCTCGGTTACCTCTATGTCTTCATTGGTAGGGTCCGGATTGCCGGACGGATGGTTGTGGGCGATTATTACTGCTACGGCGCCATGCTCGATAGCCGGCTGGA
>CAMLDK010000045.1 GCA_946478995.1 uncultured Candidatus Saccharibacteria bacterium
ATAAAATCTGATACCGCCGATCATTCTATATGGAACTCCGTGACGGTTGAACATCTCTTCCAAAGCCCGGCTTTGGGCATTAGTCCGATAAAGTACGGCGAAATCTTCCAGAGAACGTCCGGATATCTGCACGGCTCTTATGATCGATTCAGCTTCATCCCGCTCATTAAAAGCGGTATGTATCTTAACCGGCGCTCCTTGGCCTAAGCTCGTCCAGAGCTTCTTGTCCGAACGGCTTTTGTTGTTCGTGATCACACGATGAGCCGCATCCAGGATATGGCTGGTGCTGCGGTAATTCTGTTCCAGTTTTATGATCGCTGCCTCGGGATAGTCCTGCTCAAAATTCAAGATGTTGCGAAAGTTAGCGCCGCGCCAGGAATAGATGCTTTGCCAGTCATCCCCGACAACCGCTATATTCTTGCTGTCATTTACAAGCATTTTGATCAGCTTATACTGGGCCGAGTTCGTATCCTGGTACTCATCGATCAGGATATATCTGAATGTATCCTGCCACTTTTTTCTAACTTGTCCGTTATGCTCCAGAAGCGCTACGGTTTTGCCGATCAGATCATCAAAATCAAGCGCGCCGGCTTGCTTCAATCCGGCTTCGTATTTTGGAAACACTTTGGTGGTAGCAAGCTGCATAGGCCCATCCGCGAAGCTGGCGAACTGCTCATGGCTGACCAGCTCATTTTTGGCACCGCTTATCGCGCCGGCGATAGCCCTCGGAGGAAAGCTTTTCTCATCTATGTGCAATTCTTTACAAACCGCTTTTACCAGAGATAACCTATCGGTTTCGTCAAAGATTACAAAATTCGGCGGCACGTTCAGATAATGGCCGTCCCGGCGCAGAATCCTGACACAGATACTATGGAAAGTTCCCATAAATGGCACGAAGCTCCGGTCATCCGGGCTGTGGCCTACCAGTCTGGCCAGGCGTTGCCGCATTTCAGCGGCGGCCTTATTGGTAAAAGTCACCGCTAAAATCTGGAAAGGCGTAGCTTTCTTTGACGCGATTATATGGGCTATGCGATGCGTCAAAGCCTTGGTCTTGCCGCTGCCCGCGCCAGCTTGTATCAACAGCGGGCCTTCGGTAGTTTCCACTGCCCTTCTTTGCTCGTCGTTCAAACCCTCGAGTAAATCTTTCACTATAGATATTATAGGGAAAGCCGGCGGGCTGGTACAGCTGCCATTAGTCTTTTATGAACTCAAAAGGCAGGTCAAATCCTATTTGAATATATCCAGCATCAATAGCCAGGTATACGCCTATCGATGCTATTAACAATAATAAGAAAACCCAGGATATAAACCTCTCGGCAGAGGCTTTATGGCCGCCTTCGACTATCGGCAATCGGTATTTTCCGTCCTTTATCAAACCGTCTATATATTCTTGGTGCTTCTTATCCTCTTCTTCTTGTTTACTTTCGACTTTTTTGGCGTCGGCCGTTTGAGCTATAGCGTCAATTACCGCTGACTCGGAACCCGCAGAAGTTGGTTTTTTGTCAGATTCATCGGTTTTTTTATCTTCGGCCTTAGTACTTTCTTCCTTGTCAGAATCATCATCTTCCTTATTATCATCCGGTTTCACATCCTTTGAAATCGGATTTATCTTTGCCTTGGACTTGGTCAGGTAAGATTCTTTTTCATCGCTCTGCATGATCTCTTCTTCTGACTCGTCCCTCGCCGAGAACGATACCATAGGATCATTTTTTATAGCCGGGCTGTGACCGGTGATCGTCGGGCGGGCATTCGAAGAAGCCGGAGTCTCGCCGGGCTTGGAGACATCGTTAACCTTGCCGGAAGATTTATTAGTCTTCTTTGCCACTACTGTCTTCTTTGCTTAATTTATAGGCCGACTCAGCTATACCGGAAAATTTCTTGTAGTTTAAGCTGGCGCCGCCGACTAAAACTCCGTCGCAGCCCTTGATAGATAAATAGCCGGCTACACTTTGGTCATCGACACTTCCACCGTAAAGTACCCGTACTTTTTCAGCGATCTTTTCACCGTGCAGATGTTTTATCTGGTCCCTGATAAAATTTATGACTTTCTCAATCTCATCCGGTTTGGCAATACCGCCGCCGAAAGTACTTATCGCCCAAACGGGTTCGTAGGCCACGACCATTTTTGCCACCTCATCAGCAGTCAGGTTATGTATGGCGCTGGTCAGCTGGTCATGGATGACTTGGTTGGTTTCACCCTCAACACGCTCAGTATGGGTTTCGCCTATACACAATATCGGGGTAATCTTGTTACGCACGGCGGCGGCGACTTTATCGCGGATAAGCTCCAGGCTTTCGCTAAAATATAAACGCCGTTCCGAATGCCCGATTATGCAGTAGTGGACTATATCGCGGATCATGGTAAAAGAGACTTCCCCCGTATAAGCGCCTTCATCTTTAAAATAAGCGTCCTGTGCCGCCAAACGGAACTTACGGCGGTTCAACTGAACGCTTATCGGCTGGAGTGTCAACATGGTCGGCGCCAGCACCACCTCTACGCTTTTGCGGGCTTCAATATGCTGGTCCAAACGATCAACCAGCAAACTGGCTTGGTGAACGTTATTGTTCATCTTCCAGTTACCCACAACTAAAAATTCTCTACTCATAATTCTTATGGATAAGTATACCTAAATCTAAAACCAGAAGCTAGAAAACGTAAAGTTGAAGCCCAAGCCAAAACCCCTATCCAACATTGTGAGCTATCCTAACTGGCGAATGTCAAAAGCACAACTTTAAAGCGAGGGAGTGCTTGAGCGCCAGCGAGTTTCCCGAGCATTGTGCTATTTGACAATGAGACAGTAAAGACAGTGAGCAGTTGGAAAGAAGTTTGTGGTTTGGGAAAATAAATGCTAGGCGTCCAGGAGAGCTTCGACGCCGGGTAGTTTCTTGCCGCTTAGAAGATCCATGCTGGCGCCCCCGCCGGTAGAAACGTGATGAAAACTCTCTGTCAGACCGTTGCGTTCTATGTAGCCGACAGTATCGCCGCCGCCGACGATCACCTGCGGACGATAGCCGTACTGCCCCATCATCGCATCAACCAAAAGGTTAGTGCCGTGAGCGAATGGGCCCGACTCGGCACCATTGCTTGGCTCTATTTCCGTGACGCCAAGCGAACCGTTCCAAATGACTGTCTCCGCCAGCTGCAGCGCGCCGGCTATGAATGCGCTTGAGAACGGGCCTATGTCTAAGATTTTTTCGTCTTCTTGTACGGTTTCGGTATTCTTTGCCGGTCTTTCAGGGTAGCTTTGGATAGAAGCGATCTGGTTGGTTCCCCAGCCGACGATCCGGGTTTCTGTTTTGGAGCTTACTTCTTTTGCTACTACGCCGTCTTCCGGTACGTAAAAAACAAAATTGCCCTTCCTGGCCTTTTCCTTGGCCTGGGCGATAATTTTCTTCGCCTGCTCGACCTCTTCGCCCCGTTCCACCAGGCTGTCGCCTACTTCTATACCCTCGGCTAGCAGAAATGTATTGCTCATGGCGCCGCCGATGACAACTATTTCCGCCAGTTTGATGAACCGGTTTAAGACATCTATCTTGTCGCTGATCTTCGCCCCGCCGACAACAGCCATAAGCGGACGCCGGGGCTGGTGCATCGCCTGGGTAATAGTAACGGCTTCTTTCTCAACCAGCATGCCGGACACGCTGGGCAGTTCTCTTGTAATGGCCCACGTGCTGGCGTGTTTTCTGTGGACCACGCCGAAGCCGTCCTGGATAAAAACATCTATCTTGCTGGCTAGCGCTTTGGCAAACTTCTTGTCATCGGCCTTTTCTTCGGGGTAATACCGCAGGTTTTCAAGCAGCAGGATATCGCCGGATTCCATCTTTTCTATGGCTTGATCGCGTTCTTCACCGATACAGTCCGGGAAAAACTCTACTTTCTTGCTGACGATCTGGCTGAGCCTTTTGGCTATCGGTTCAAGAGAGAAGCCTTCCTGGCCTTTCTCTTTAGGCCGGCCCAGGTGGGAACAAATGACAATCTTACATTTTTGGCGCAAAAGATATTGGATAGTCGGCAAAGTCTGGGTAATCCGAAAATCAGACATGATTTTGCCATTTTCTATAGGGATACTGTAATCAACCCTCAGTAGAACCGTTTTATTGCGTAACTTGATGTCGCGAATGGTTTTTTTATGGAATTGCATCTATTCTCCGCTAAGGTAGCCGAAGCTACTCAAGAATTATAGATTACCACAGTTCCAAGCCCGCAGTCAGCAACGCTTGATAAAACTACAACACCCGGACTTTTATCGTATCTGTCGTGCCTATGACGCCAGGATGGCGGCCGCTGGCCGTAACGATCACATCGCCCTTTGATAACACTTTGTTTCTCAGCAGCCAATTGGACAGCTTGGCTGCTTGGTCACGACCGGTAGGCCGGACATAGCTTTTGGTGCCGTATACCAGCGCTAGCTGCTGGGCTACCCGGTCGCTTGACGTCACGGCTATTACTGGTCTGGCCGGTCTTTCTGAAGATATGAGCATAGCTGTAGCTCCCGATTTTGTTTCAGCCACTATAGCTACCGCTGAAACCTCTTCCGCAAGCATCATTATGGCCTTGGATATCGCCCGCAGCTTGACGGCTGATTTAACATGGGCGAAGTTGGTCATGATAGGCTCGCCCATATTGTTCTGGGTGTAGTTGATTACCCTTTTCATAACCCCTATGGACTCGACAGGGTAGCGACCGCTGGCTGTCTCCTCGCTGAGCATGATCGCATCGGCGCCCAAGATAACCGCGGTAGCTACGTCTGAGACTTCCGCCCTGGTCGGCTCCGGACGTTCGGTCATGGTGGCGAGCAGCTGAGTGGCTACTATCGAGGGCTTAGCGTATTTTTTGCCCAGTTCTATGATTTTCCTCTGGACAAGAGGAACGGACTCCGGTGATGTCTCTGTTGCCAGATCGCCGCGGGCTATCATTACCAAGTCGGTTTCCTGCATGATCTCATCCAAGTTGTCTATGGCTTTTTTGGTCTCTATCTTGGCGATCACTTTGGCCGTGCTGCCAAGCGCGCTTAGGCTGCGCCGGAGCTTCTGAATGTCCTCCGCAGATTGGATGAAGCTAAGCGCGACATAATCTATATCTTTTCCAGAGCCGTAAGCTATGTCTTTCTTATCTTTGGCGGTGATTATATCCCCGCCGAGGTCAGTATCCGGCAAATTTATGCCCTTGCGCTTGCTCAACAGACCGCCGGTTTTGGCTTCAGCATAGACCAACTTTCCTCGTACAGCGTTAATTTCACATCTTATCTTGCCGTCATTTAGAAACAACTGCTCGCCGGACTTAACTTTGTCCGATATATCAAATTGGGTCGGAATATGTCCCGTACCGGCAAAATCAGCCTCGTAAGCGAAGACCAGCCGGTCTCCCGTGGTTATAGTGACCTCCCCGTCAAAGTCGCCTACCCGAAATTTAGGCCCCTGCAGGTCTTGTATGATCGCCACAGGCTTACCCAGCTCTTTAGAGGCTTTTCTGATCCAGGTTATCTGCTGGTCTCTCTCTTTATTATTACCGTGGCTGAAATTCAGCCTTATGCCGTTGGCGCCGGCCTTAAGCAGCCGCAAAATGGCTTCATAAGAATTAGTAGAAGGTCCTACGGTGGCCACTATCTTGGTCCGCTTGAACGCGGCTATCGGTAACTCGTGCTTATCGGCCTCTTCCATATATTTCAGTTTAACTCTTTGTAATCAGTGGTAGCAACTAAAAAAGGCCGATTTGGCCTTAATTGTTTTCATGGTGACCCCAAGGGGAATCGAACCCCTATTGCCAGGATGAAAACCTGGTGTCCTAGCCGTTAGACGATGGGGCCGCTAACGGATTTATAACTTGTAAATTCTAGCATAACAGAGGTAAAAAACAAAATAACCCGCACTCGCCGTGTACGGGTTATTTAAGTTAGCTTGCTTGTTTATTTTAGTCTTGAGCGGTCAGTCATGCTCTTGCTAAACTGTTTAAACGTTAGCACATTTTTGGCATTTTGACCAGTGGTTTATCCACAGGTCTTAAGACTGACGTCGTCTTACGAATACCTGGTGTAAGATTGTGCTTAGCGAGCTTACTCCTAGGAAAGTACCGACTACTGCTGCAGGACCGGTGTTAGGAAGGGTCTTCGGCTTTTTAGGCTGCTCTTCAGGCGGCTTAGGATTGCACTCGTCGCCAGGGGTTTCAGGATTATCTACGCAAGGGTTGCATTCGTCCTTTTCAGTGTTCGGGTTATCCTTACACGGATTACATTCATCACCTGGAGTATTCGGGTTGTCCTTACAAGGATTGCACTCGTCGCCAGGGGTTTCAGGATTATCTACGCAAGGAGGCTTAGGACAATCTACCTTGGCTTTGAACTGTACGAACTTTATCTCGTTTAGAGAGACACCTACCGTACCGATGTTGACTCCGCCACCTAAGATACCGTCAGGTAGATTAGCTATATGTTTGCTGTAAGTATCAAGTAGTTCGGTACTCCCGCTTATATAATCTATTCTTTGTGCTGTTGAAAGTTTAACGGTAGTAGTATCTGACACGGTTGAAGGCTGGGAATTCTGACTGGTTATAGTCGCAGTAGATACATTTGTCGTATCAACATTGCCAGGCAGATTCACCTTTACGTTGACGTTAGTTACAGATGTTGGACCTGGATTATGAAGCCTGATCTTATATTGTAGGGTTTCACATTTATCGGCGAAGGTCGTGTCAGAAAATGCACCGTTCTTGGTAACATTCTTTGACCTGTAGATATCGCCGCCGGCTATCTGGCCTTGTCCCATTGCGCCTGCTGTACCGCTAAGAGCGAGTACGACTACGGCAGTAAGACCGGATAGGGTTGCTGCTACTCTTTTAGTTAATGTTGTTGCGTTCATAGTTATTACTCCTTATAAACCTTTCTTAAAATTCCCCACGAGGATCTTCGGCACCTACTATGTCGAAGTCTTCAACTGCATAAGCCTTTTGGTTTCTGGCATCGGTAGCTGTGGCTGTGATAGTCGCACCTTCCTGGCCTAGAGAGCCGGCTGCGTAAAGTATGCACTTCTCGTCAATCCCATTACCTGGGTTTGGATCATATGGATTACTTGGACTGGCGTTAGGAAATAGAGGGTTGGTAGTGAAAGATCCATTACCGTTCTCGGTGAAGACAGTAGACACTAGGTCGCCGTCAGCATCAGATGGATAGGCACATATCTGTTGGATATCGCTGGTCTTAATATGATCCCAGCTATCGATAGTGACAGAAGGAGGTAGGAATATCTGTTCCTGAGGAGGGGTCTGAGGAGGTACAGAAGGTGGGACATTAGGTCGTTTCTGTCGGTTCTTGAAGCCGAATAGGTTTCTGCCCCTGTCAACTTTTTGCTTCTGCATATATCCTACTGTCTGGCCGTCTTTTACAACAGGCTTGCCGGTAAGGACATCCCAGTGGGCTAAGTCCGCAGGAGTGGTTATCTCCATCATTGTAGCTACTGAGCCGACTTTACATCCCTCGATCGCTGTGACTGGTCCGCGACGTTCGCTAGGGTTGTATTCAAATGTATTGCTAACTCTTCCCTGGCCTGGAACTTTACAGGAAGCTATGAATTCTTGTCCGCTGATTGAAAGAGGGTTTCCGTTAGCATCCTCGAAAGCTTTGGTAAGAACCAGCTTACCTGTAGGTGGTTTATTAGGAGTCTCAGGAGGACTTGTTGTCTTTCGTC
>CAMLDK010000046.1 GCA_946478995.1 uncultured Candidatus Saccharibacteria bacterium
ATTCTATGTAGCTGGCAGAAGAGACGAACAGCAAGTGTTAAGAACAGCGGCCGACATACAGGTAGAAGAAGAATATAAGGATTTATTCTTAGAGCTTGCCGGGGACTTCAATATCAGCTCAACTATGGTCCGTGACTTTAACGGCCAATAATAGCTTATGCTTGCACATGACTGTCTAAAAAACACCCAATGTCATCTAAGATGACGGGTATAGATGCTTTAAGAAAAGAATTGATTTAAAACAAAACTTGAAGCTAGATTTTTACAAAAATTACCGATTTTCCGGTAAGCGGGGAAGTATGGCTTCGAAAACAGGCGCCGGAACTAACGACTGAATTCTTTCAGCCCTTAAAGCCACTCCATTCATACCCATTAAACCTCGGACTAAACTGGATTCCGCCTGTTCAAATCCGGGCAATGTATGGAACGTTTGAGTATCAACAAATTCTGCGGAACCACTATCGATGCCTACACTTGTCTGGACATGGACGTTCTGATTAAAAAGCTTGACTTCTTCTAAAAAGTCATCGACACTACGATCACCCCTTATCATCATGGTAGCTCCAAGTTCCCTAGCATGATCAACCGTTAAGCCTTCGTCAAAGGAAATAACTCCTGCAAATTCATCAATATGACCGAGCGAAGCTTCAATAAGCTCTTTTCGTTCATCGACACTGAATAATGGTTTCTTTGCCGGATTAATAGCTATGCCCATAAACAACCGGTCTAATCCACGAGCCGCTCTCTCGGCTATGTTCACGTGGCCTATATGTATCGGATCAAAAGATCCGGGATATAATCCAATTACTTCTTTTCCTGCTTCAGCTGGTGCTGCCATCTCAACTCTCCTCAATAAATGTCTTTAAAATTTTACAATAAACTAGATACTTACGCAATAAACTATAGTAATTTATTTCAGATTAAACTATAATCTAAAGAATTTTATGAGCAGAGAGATTGATCCGGCAATAGCTATGTTTGAGCTTACCGGCGGTATGGGATCGGGTAAGTCAACTACTGGTGAAATCCTTGAGTCCTTTGGAGCGCAGGTAATTGATACGGATAAAGTAGCGGCAGAACTGCAGGAGTCAGGGGAAAGGCCGGCCTTAGCACCTATGATAGAGATACTGGGGGAGGAGATCATTGGAGGTGACGGCAAGCTGGATAGGGCAAAAGCCGGAGAAATCATGTTTGCAGACCCTGATTTAGTAAAAGCGATAAATGAAGCGCTGCATCCGATGGTTTGGGACGCCACATTAGCAAAAGTAGCGGATCTTAGCGGAGGCTCTATAGCTGTTGTAGAAGTCCCGGTACCCGACCTTGAGCATGGGAAGATTATGGACGGCATAGTATCGGTGATAACTCCAGTAGAAAAAACTATTGAACGTCTAGCGACAGGCAAAAGAAAAATTGCCCCGGAGATAGCAAGTCAACGTATAAATGAGCAAATAAGCAACGAAGAAAGAATAGCTATGTCGGACTTCGTGATAATAAATGATGGAAGTCTTGAAGATCTTCATGCGAATACTGCAGAAGCCTGGGAATGGATGCAACGCCAGGCTCAACGGTAAGCCATTGCGCAGCTTTGCTCGCATTGAGCGTAGCCGGCAAATACCTGAACGGCAAATCTTAATCTAAATAAATGGTCGCTAAAAGTTTATTTCTTGTTTTTTGTTTTATTTTGCAAACGTTTTTGGCCCGCGCGGCGCACTACGGTTGAAGCAAAAGTAGCTATCAGGCCGATTCCAAAAAGCACATAGAAAACGGTAAATATCTTTCCCGCGTCCGTATGAGGCGTAATATCGCCATAGCCTACGGTAGCCACCGTGATCACGCTGAAATATACGGCGTCGATCCATTTCAGGTCTTCAACCAGATGATAAAAAATGCTGGCAGTGCCGATCATAATCAAAGAAGCCGATACTAGAAGATGATAACTGTATTCTTCAATCGTGTCTTTGGGCGATTGGTTCATAGTTTTGATTTTAACATCTTATTTGCTGGATTTTATGTGACTACCTGGAATCTTATACCGTTCGGAAACCGACCCTACAAGCATACCGCCGGCCACGCCAAGCAGTACGCTCGGCAAGCCGGCAGTACCGCTGAAAGCTATCGCCAGTAAACCGGCGATAACCGGCTTCTTCAGGGTTATCGTAAGCAGGCCCGCCAAAGACGCCGCGACGATCAAGCTGGTCGAGCCGGTGAATAGATAACTAAACGCCAAGCCTACAGCCGAACCTGCGAACAAAGCCGGAAAGATGGGCCCGCCAAAAAAACCGCTCCGCAGCAGTATGTCAGTCGACAGCAGTTTGGCAAGGGCTAAGGCTAATAGACCGGCAAAAGACATCCCGCCGGCTGAAGCCGCCAAAGCCGGCAAAACGTATTGTCCGCTGAACATGGTCAGCGGTGCCGCAAAAACCAATACTGCGACCAGTGAAGATCCTAATAGCGCTTTCTTGACGGGCTTTTTATCAAACCTGGCAAACAGAGGTTCCAGCAGGAACGTAATATAGCCGGAAAGTACGGCCATAAGGGCGCCTGCGATGCCAAGCACTAAGGCTAAGGGCAATACAGCCAAGTCAGGTATGGATGCCGGCACGCCAAAACTGCCGTCGGATGAGTGCCCGACCAAAATAAAAAACCCGCCCAGCATACCTACGAGACTGCTAACCCCCATGGCTTTTCTTATTTTCAGCTCGCTTTTGCTTTTTTCGGCCAGCCAGCTTGATCCGCCGGCACTAGCTACGGTCGAGGGAGCTTCCGGTCCCAAACTGGCTCCGCTTACTACCGAAATAAAACTTATCAGAAGTGTCCTTGGAGCATCCCGCCAGGCAATGCCGCCCTTTTGACTGACCTGTTCTACGATAGCCTCCAAGCCGCCGAGTACTCCGCCGAAATATTTGCTGACCAGGCCGACTATAAGACCGGCAAATATCAACGCTAAAGGGGCAATAAAGCTTCTTTTAGGATCGGTCGTATCCAAGCCGAAGAAATCTCCCCACACTAAACCGATAGTTTCATTAAAGAAAACCACTAAAGCTATGGTGGCCAGGCCGCCGAAAAGACCGCTGATTATAATCAGCAGATCTTTCTTTATAGCGGATTGTTGTTTCTTCACTTGCTTTGAGCAGTCTTGGATTTATTGCTTATGCGATAAATACTAACTGCTTTTATAATAAGCGCCGCCGCGCAAACTGCCAAACCTATTATGATTAGAATAAAAGTCTGATTGTTGAATGTTGAGATAAAACTGTCATAAAGATTACCGGCGACTACCCGCACATTCGGATCCTGGATAGGCCCGAGCGCCACCGGCCGGAAAAGGGGACCTATAAGCAGTGCGGCCGAACCGACAATTATCAGAGCCGCTCCCTGGACGGCCATTATCGACAAATAGTTTTTTAAATTCCTAAAATACGGATAGGCAAGAAGTATAACTGCCGCAAGGAAAGTCAGCGGAGCTAAAAAATTCATAGCGATGCCGTAGTTATAAAAGTCAGGAATATTCTTTTCTTCGATAATCACTATCTGATCTGGTATGCCCTCCAGTTTTTGCTGAACGTTTCCGGCGGCTTCATCCCGCCCTGAAACTTCCACCAATCTGTTTATGACATTTTTAGAGCCGGCCAGATTAATGACTACATCCTGCTGGTCCGCAGACGTCAGATAGATCTGAAGTTTTGAAACGCTTTTGGACAGGACCGTTTCAAGCCTATCTCCGTCCAGCAGGCCGCTGATAAGTTTTATCAGACTGTCGTCAACGACGTTCTGGATCTTGGGGTGATTACTAAGCGCTTCGTCGACTATCTTGGCGGCCATGGCGTCGCGGCTGGACTGGGAAGTAATGGAGTTAACCGCCGTTTCGCTGAAAGCTTGGGTATTGAAAATCTGCCGGTTGATCCATATGGCCGAGTTGGAAACTAAAAGTAAAAGTCCGGCTATAACGCAGGTTATGATCAGACTTTTCTTGGATACTCCTTGCTTCGTCGTTTCCGGCATGGTCGACCTCCGACTAATACTTGTCATTATAGTGGGTGCACCTCCTTAAGCAAGCATAAGCATTATTATTTTTCCTTATTGACTCTAAAGCAAAGGCGTGGGATTATAAAAATATTAAATAAGGAGGGTATATGGCTCAAGGTCAACCATCAGGGTGGGTTGGCTGGGTGTATTTTGCTGGCTTTTTAATGCTGGCTCAAGGTGCATTCCAGGCATTTTTAGGAGTGCTCGCACTCGTCAATAACAACGTATATGTAGTGGGGGAGAACAACATAGTTGCTTTCAACTTCACGGCGTGGGGCTGGATCCACATAGCGTTGGGCGCACTGCTTATAACAGCCGCGGCAGCGGTATTTTCCGGCAAAATGTGGGGCAGAGTGATAGGTGCTATCATGGTGACTTTTTCACTTCTAGCAAACCTCGCCTTCCTGCCGGCCTATCCTATATGGTCAATACTTCTTGTATCGCTTGATACCGTCTTGCTATACGCACTATTGGTCCGCGGCGACGAAGCTGCAAAATAACAAAGTCATAAGGAGGATAAATTATGGCAAACTTAGCAACTAAAGACCTTTGGGGAGTAGTACTCTTCCGAGGCATCGCGGCCTTGCTGTTCGGCATCGCGGCGGTTTTCTGGCCGGGAATTACCTTGGTCACTTTGGTGTATTTATTCAGCGCTTACGTGCTGGCCAGCGGTTTGATCACGCTTGTTTCAAGCCTTGTCTCGAGCGATGAGACCTGGACCAGCAGATTGCTGCTTATGGTCGTGGCCGTTATAGAGATCGGTGTCGGTGTCTACCTGCTAAGGCATCCTACCGTTACATTCGCGACTCTTATATTGCTGATCGGCTTCGTACTGATCATCCGGGGAGTCATCGATGTAGTCGGAGGGCTCTTTGTCTCAGGAATCAGCGCTACACATAAGCTGATCACCATAGCCGGAGGCGCGCTTGCCGCGATAGTCGGCGTAGTAATGCTATTCCAGCCTGCAGCCTCAGGCGTAGCCTTCGTCTGGATCCTAGGGCTTTACGCTTTGATCGTAGGACCTTTGCTGATAGCACTGTCGCTGGATCTTAAAAACTCAAAATAAAATAACATTAACATAAAAATATAAGAAGACCTTCTTAAATGGAGGTCTTCTTTAATTTGGCAATAGCTGTTTAAACTGCTTTTGTATAGTTACGGATTCGATGATATTTTTAGCTGAATGTCAGAAATATGTCCTATGCAACCCGAACTCGCTTCCTTTCCTCCGGCTAATGCCGGTCCGAAAACCATACCTTCCGAGGTAGGATTATTGGAAAAAATTAAAAGAACGGCCGGCAAAGTTACGGTAGCCGCCACGGGCATTCTGATTATGCACGGTGTCATAGCCCCTGATTCAGCTACTGGTGAAAAACCTGGCCGTTCAGACGGCATTACATCGGCTAAAATCGCTCAGCATCCCGAGCATGTAGGCTATGGTATGCTTGCGGAATGCGCCGACCCGGCTTATGACGATCCTGACTACAAGCAGGTCCGTACAGCTCTATGCCTGATGAATAAAGTCAGGGATGAGCCCCTTAAACTGGATAAGGACCTTAGCTTATCGGCAGAACGCAAGCTTACTTATATATTCCAATGCGGTAATATTGCTCATGACCCATGTGGGGAAGGGATGAAAGTGGCTCTTATAGATTTCCCATGGGAAAGATTTGAAAGTATGGGCGAAAACATTGCCTTCGGCCACGGCCTAACTTCAGGCTCCATGCAAAACCGTTTTTTAAAGCTTATGGAATCACCAACCCATCGCGCCAATATACAGAATGGAAACTTCGACAGCGTGGGCATAGCTACAATATTATTAAACGACGGACGCATAACCGTGTACCATTTCGGGCAATCGAAGCCGGAAGCGGAACTAACAGAAAAGTGATGAGATCAATAGAAACAGGTCGAACTCCGGAAATAGTCTTAGCGGGACAGGTATGTATCGACCGTAATGATATAGAAGGCCGGCAATATACTTCATGGGGGTCGGCCGTCCTTTATATTGCGGATTATTATCAGCAGTCCCATAGTATTGATCCGACAATTTTAGCAGCTCACGGACCGGACTTTACTCCTTACTCAGAGGGTTTTTCGCTTCATCCCGCCGAGCCTATCGCTGATGACACACTGATATATGAGAATACGGTGAGAAATACGGTTCGGACCCAACGCTGTCTAAATGCGGACAGCGAAGTTCTACCGCCGATGGATCAAGAGGCCAAAGACGTTCTCTCTGACGCTGATATATTTTTCATGGCTCCTTTGACGCCTGCATATCATCCGGATCATGTAAACGAGCTCATGTACCATGTGCCGGAAGAAGGATTGAAAATATTAATGCCGCAAGGCTACCTTAGAGAAATAGGGGAAGACGGCTCGGTAAGCACCCGTTCGTTCGAGGAAGAACCCGATATAATGTCCGGTTTTGACCTGGTGGTGTTTTCGGCAGAAGATATGCCGGATGCCATAGCCGTAGCCATGGAATGGAAGGGCAGGCATCCGAAAACGACAATCATAGTGACCAAGGGCCCAAAAGGGGCCTCAGTCATTGAAAAGGGAATGGAAATACCGGTTCCGACCACGCCGGTTCCCGCTAAAATCAAAGCCGACTCCACCGGCTGTGGCGATACCTTCAGCGCCGCAACGGGCTGGAACTTATATAAGCACCCTTATGATTTATACTCGGCGGTTGAAAAAGCCAATGCTGATAGCAGGGAAAGATTACTTCTTAACTCTTCCGGCTGACCGGCGAGCGGGTTTTAAACCGTATTTTTTGATGAATTTCTCGACGAGTCCGCGGGCTGTCCGGTCTTCTATCTGCTTAGGCGGGTGCTTCTGGAAGTATGCCGCCGGTTCGATTATGGGGCCGGCTAGCTTATGGTCCAAAGCCAGCTTCATGCACCTGATAGAGTCTATGGCCACTCCGGCCGAGTTAGGCGAATCCTCCACGCTAAGCCGAAGCTCTAAGTTCATCGGTACGTCGCCGAAGTGCTTGCTCTCTATGCGAAGAAAGCATATCTTATTGTCCTTCTGCCAGGGGACGTAGTCCGAGGGACCGACATGGATATCGTCGTCGTCTATGGTTTGCCCGCGGGCTTCGATCATCGAGCTGACCGCACGGGTCTTAGACTGTTTTTTACTGGAAAGACGTTCTCTCTCCAGCATGTTTAGAAAATCTGTATTTCCGCCGGTATTAAGCTGATAAGTCCGCTCGATCTTCATACCGCGGTCCAGAAATAAATTGACAAGAGTGCGGTGCGTTATAGTAGCGCCGACTTGAGCCTTGATGTCATCGCCGATGACCGGCAAGCCGGCATCTTTGAATTTCCTGGCCCATTTAGGGTTGGAAGCGATAAAGACCGGTATGCAGTTAACGAAACCGCAGCCGGCGTCTATGGCGGCCTGGGCGTAAAATTCAGTCGCCTCCTGGGAACCGACAGGCAGATAGTTTATTACTGCTTCGGCGCCGCTTTTCTTGAGTTCGGCGACGACATCGACAGGTTTGCCTTTGGCTTCGGGAATAACCTCGGCAGTATAT
>CAMLDK010000047.1 GCA_946478995.1 uncultured Candidatus Saccharibacteria bacterium
TAGTTGTCCTCCTGAGTCTTAAGCTGACTTCATAGTCACCGTGCTGTATGGTAGTACTGACCACCTTTCCTAGAACCAGCTGCAGGCCTGATACTTCGCGGTCTTCCTGGGTATCAGGAGCTTCCCATATAAAATCCGCTTCTTCTCTTTCGGTGGGATCTCTGTTTAAATAAACTAAAGCGAGGTCCCTTACCGCAGAATAGTCATAGCTCGTATAGCCTAAGCCTGTCTCTTCATGAGGTAATTTGCTTGCCAGTAGCCTCTCTCTTGCCTCGCGCATGGATCCGGTTGAGCCCTGGATTGAACTTTGCCAAGGAGCTATTCCCATTGATTTCTAACCTTTCAATTAATATTCACTATTCTAGAATATTTTTCAATCGTTCTGCAAGCATAATAACTATCCTGCCGTTCCGTTCTTGCCGCCATGGTAAAAATATTATTAAGAATAAAGCGCTAGAACTTTATTATCGAGAAGTTGTTTTTGCCTTTTTTTAGTACGGCGCTGTCTGCGGCCAGCTTATCGGAGCTTTTTAAGGTATGGTCCGTCTCGACAGAACGCCCGTTAAGCTTGATGGCATTCTGCTCCAAAAGACGCCGGGCCTCGCCTTTGGAACCCGCCAGCCCGGAGGCAACCAGCACATCCACTATCGGATCTCCATCTTTTGCCCGGGCCGTGGGGAACGTGCTTTTCAACAACTTGAATTCTTCTTCGCTCAGACCCGAGTATTCCGACCCTTCAAACAGTATAGAGGTTGTCTTAACGGCAGAGTCGGCCTGACTCTTGCCGTGGACTACTTTGGTGACTTCATAGGCCAATTTTTTCTGGGCTATACGCGAGCTCCTATCGTTTGCGAATTCAGCCAGTACTTCTTCGATCTCCTCTTGTCTAAGCTGAGTGTAAATCTTTAGATATTCTTCCGCCGAATCATCGTCGACATTCAGCCAGAACTGATAAAAATCAAAAACGCTGGTCCTTGAGGGATCAAGCCAGATAGCGCCGTCTTCAGACTTGCCGAATTTAGCCCCGGTGGCCTTGTTAACGACCAGCGGAGATGTCCAGATATGCGCCTCGCCACTGTCAATCCGTCGTATAAGTTCCACTCCCGCAATGGAATTTCCCCACTGGTCCGAACCGCACAGCTGAAGATTCACTTTTTTCTCCCTATATAAATGCAAGAAGTCGTAGCCCTGCATAAGCGAATAGCTGAACTCGGCATAGCTGATGCCGGCGCCATCCTCTCCCAAGCGCGACTGGACGAAGTCGCGGCCCAGCATCTGGCGCATAGGGACATGTTTGCCCACATCTCTTAAGAAATCTATGAATCTGATGCTCTTGAACCACTCGCTATTGTCCACGATCTCGTATTTTTCGCCTTCGAAGATGCGGTCGAACTGGCCGGTTATACCTTTGATGTTTTTCTGAAGCTGCTGCTCGCTTATAAGCTGTCTTTCTTCGCTCTTACCGTCCGGGTCGCCTATCAGGCCGGTGGCTCCGCCGACCAGTAGCACCGGCTTGTGCCCGGCATTGATAAAATGCTTGGCCATCATGACAGTAGACAAATTGCCGATGGTCATGGAATCCGAGCTGGGATCAACCCCGAAATAAAAGGTAAATTTCTTTTTATCCAGATCTGACGGGTCCTTCAAGGTAGTCTGGTTATAGAAGCCCCTCCATATAAGCTCCTTTGATAAACTTTTCATCACTATAAAGTATAACAGCTTATAAATATATGGTTTAAAAAGCATTATCAGTGTTATAATACAAGCTGATCAAAATGAATGAATTATACAGACGCTTAAGGAGTTAAAACTTAATAAGTAATGAGCAAGCCAATAAGACGGGCCAAGCTAAAGTTCAAGCGCAAGTCCGCTAGCCCTAGAAGCCAGTATGTCACCAAAAAAGGGAACCATATAAGGCTGCACAACAATTTCCAAAGCCGGCGCAAAGCCAAGAAAGACGCCCGCGCACGTGCCAAAGCCGCTTATTTGGCTACCATGCCAAAGAACCGTTTCAAACGGATTCTTTACAGGATGCACCCTAAGCGTGCAGCCCAGTACTGGTTCAGCCGGGAGGGCGGCCTTATGGCCCTCAAGCTTTCCGGTGTCGGCATTTTGGCTGTTTTCCTTCTTTTAGTAGGCGTTTTCGCTTATTTCCGTAAAGATCTGATCAACCTAAGGGATATTTCCGGCAACAACATCGGCGGATCGGTTAGGTACTATGACCGCACGGGTGAAACGCTGCTGTGGGAAGACTACGATGCGGTTAAGCGCAACCCGGTGCAAAGCAATGAGATATCCCAATACGTCAAAGATGCCACCGTCGCAATTGAAGACCAGAATTTCTACAACCATAACGGATTCGATGTAAAAGGAATCTCCCGCGCCGGTATCAGCAACGTCTTAGGCGACGGCAGCCAGCAGGGCGGCTCGACCATAACCCAGCAGCTTGTGAAGCTGACTCAAAACTGGACAAAAGAACGCACCTACGCGCGGAAGATAAAAGAGCTTATCCTGGCCGTCGAACTGGAAAGAAGCTATAGCAAAGATGAGATCCTGACCGGTTACCTAAACACCGCGCCATACGGCGATATAACCTACGGCGTTGAAGCGGCTATGCGCGACTATTTCCGGAAAGACGCCAAAGATATGACTCTGGACGAAGCCGCGTTCTTAGCGGCAATTCCAAAATCGCCTAGTACTTTCTCTCCTTATGGAGCACGTTATGACAAGGAAGAGCTGGTCGGACGCCAGCATTACATTCTTGACCTTATGCAGCAGCAAGGCAAGATCACCGCGGAAGAAAGAGACAAGGCTAAAGAAGTAAATACCTTGAAGAAAATCAAGCCGCGGCAGCCTAAATATCAAGGTATCAAGGCACCATGGTTCGTGTTAGCCGCCAAAGAACGGCTGATCGAAGAGCGCGGCGCCGAAACCGTCCAGCTGGGCGGACTTAAGGTCACCACTACTCTGGATATGGAAAAACAGAAGATCGCCGAAGAAGAAGTCCAGAATGGTCTCACGCAAGTACGTTACCAGGGCGGTGATACGGCAGCCTTCGTAGCTGAAGACGTCAAGACCGGACAGGTTGTGGCGCTTGTAGGCGGCTCGGATTTTGATAATAAAGATTACGGCCAGAACAATTATGCCCGGCTGAAGCTGCCGCCGGGGTCCAGCTTCAAACCATATGATTATCTGTCGCTGATTGAAAATACCAATGACTTCGGCGCCGGATCGGTCCTGTATGACACGCAGGATCCGCTTCCCGGATATCCATGCACGAATAAAAGCAACACCAACGGCAACTGCTTGAATGATTACGATTTCCGCCAGCCCGGTCCGCTTACTTTGCGCTACGCACTGGGGGGTTCCAGAAACATACCCGCCGTGAAAGCGATGCTGATAGCCGGTATCGACAAAACCATAGAGACTGCCGACAAACTGGGTCTAAAAGATCTTGGAGGTGACAATGAGAATGTACAGGGCAACGGATATAGATGCTATGAATCGGGAGACGCTACACTGACAAAGGAAAGCCAATGCTACGCTTCTGCGGCCATCGGCGACGGCGCTTACCTCAAGCTGGATGAACATGTACATGCTTATACGACGATTTCGCGCAACGGCAAGCTGCTTCCTCAGACTTATATACTGAAGATTGAAAATGCTTCAGGAGATACCATCCGCGAGTGGAAGCCTAGTGAAGGCAAGCAAGTAGTCCGACCTGACTCAGCCTATATAGTCGCCGATATGATGAGCGACCCGAGAGCCAGTTACTTCAGCCGTAAATCCCAGGTATTCGGCGACTGGAAGTTCTCTATGAAGACCGGTACGACCAACGACCGAAAAGACGGTTGGATGATGGGCTTCTCTACCCGCTATGCCGCCGGTGTATGGGTCGGCTACCACGACCGAAGCGTAGAGATGTCCGGCGCCATGGAAAGCATGACCCAGCCCATATGGGACGGCTTCATGCAGAAAATCCATCAGGATCTTGAAGCGGAACAAAGGCCTCGGCCTCCAGGCATTCAGGAACAGCCGGCCTTCGTAGTCAGAAACCACGTAGGCTTCGGATCCATAGAGCCGAGTCCGTCAAATGACCTGTTCCCTTCTTGGTACAAGTCAAAGACAAACTCAAATTCCGGAGCGATAATTGATAAGGTTTCCAAGAAGCTGGCAACCGACTGTACACCGGAGAGAGCAAAAGAAAGGGCTTATAATGCCCGGGCCAACCTGTTCTCCGGCGACACCTTCCACGGTACCACGGCCGCGAATACTGACGAAAAGGACGATGTACACCACTGCGAAGACGCCAAGCCGTTCGTTTCGCTTAACGCGCCTGCCACTTGTAATAACAGCTGTACGATACGGGCGACAGCCCGAGGCGGCACACATCCGCTATCCAGCGATGAATTCCCCGGAACGGTCAATATATATGTCGGCAGCAATCTTATAAAATCCGGCCGGGTCAGCTCTAATGGCGATAGCGTTGCGATCAAATACAACCCGACCTTCAGCGGTGCAAGAACGGTGAGAGCGGAGGTGATTGACAGCGTCCTCTACGACTCCTCCGACAGCCGGTCGGTTTCATTCAGCAGTTCTTCAAACAGCGAGACAGACCTGCAGATCAGCGCGAATTGGACAGGTCCCAATACTCAGATAAGCTGGTCTAGTGGAAGCGGCGGCGTAACAATATATGCGGATAATAATTCGGTGTGCAGCGGCGGCGGAAGCGGCAACTGCTCTGTCCCGGGTCATGTAAGCACCGTTTATGGTACGGATAACAAAGGCAGAACCTCAACACAAACCGTAGGGCCTTAATAAAATCCTTAGATCTTAATCTTTCAATTTGGCGAATATCATCTTGCCGGACCCGGTCTGGTGATATCTTTCTATCTCGACCGGTATGGTTTTTCCTTTTAGCCGGATAGCATTCTCTACCACTACCATGGTACCGTCTTCCAGGTAGCCTACGCCTTGCCCGCGGCTGCTCCCCTTCTGTATGATTTTGATCTTTTTGACCTCGCCGGGCAGGGCCGGAGGTCTTAGACTCAGTGCCAGCTCATTTACATTCAGCACCTTCACGCCTTCTACATCGGCGACTTTGCTCAAGTTATAGTCGGTGGTGTATAGATCCGCGCCTAGTTTCTTAGCTAAAAGCACCAGTTTGTCATCGGTCTTTTTAGTTGAGGCGAACTCTTCTCTGCCAATGCTTAAAACAATCTTGTTATCTTCCTGGAGCTGTTTTATGACATCCAGGCCAAAGCGGGCTCTGCCTCTTTTATGCGAATCATTGCCGTCCGCCAGAAACTGAAGCTCCTTAAGTACGAATTCGGGAACTATCAGCTCGCTTTTAATGAATCCTGCGGAACTTAGCTCCGTGATACGTCCGTCAATCAGTCCGCAGCTATCGAGGATCAGCTTGTCGCTCTTAATCCTCTTGGCAGTTTGTTTCGGAACTTTAGTCCGCAGCAGCAGATAAGTAATCGCCGCTAATAAAAATATCTGTATAAAATCTATGATTATCATTTTTTCAAGTATTTGTTTAAAGCCTCTCTCACCGTTGTAACGGCGTTGATTTTGTTAGATGATTTGTCAGGCGGACCGATTATCAGGTCAAATCCCAGTTTTTCGGCCTCCCTGACACGTTTTTCGGCAAAACTGACCCGTCTGACTTCGCCGGAAAGACCGACCTCACCAAAGACGACGGACCTGCCTTGAAGTTTCAGGCCTTTCGCCGCTGAACCTATAGCCATTACCACTGCCAAATCCGCCGCCGGCTCGGTGATCTTAATGCCGCCGACTATATTCAAGTATATGTCCTTGTCGGAAAGATTCAGTTTAGTCCGGCGCTCTAGCATAGCTACAAGCAGGTTCATCCTGTTCAGATCAATCCCGCTGGCGGCGCGCTTAGGATAGCCATAGGTTGTTTTGTTGACCAAAGCCTGGACTTCAACCAGGATCGGCCGGCTGCCCTCCATGGTCGCCAGCACCACCGAGCCGTCGCTCTCCTGCCGCTGTTCCAGCAAGCTTTTTGACGGATTATCTACCTGAATGAGGCCCTTATCCTGCATCTCGAAAATTCCGGCTTCGTTGGTCGAACCGAAGCGGTTCTTAACGCTGCGGAGTATCTTGAACCCGCCGTAGCGGTCGCCTTCCAGATTCAAGACCACGTCTACTATATGCTCTAAGATTTTCGGACCGGCTATATTGCCTTCTTTGGTAACGTGGCCGACGATGACTACCGCCGTGCCCGTTTGTTTTGAAGCGCTCATAATCAAGTGCGTGCTATTGGTTATCTGGCTGACGCTGCCGGCGCTTGAAGCGACTTCCTCGACAGTCATAGTCTGTATCGAGTCGACGAAAACGATATTATAGGATTTAGATAATATAGCTTCGGCTATCTGAGCCGCGGAGGTAGAAGTAGCTACACTTAGGTTTTTATTTTTTGTGCCAAGCCTGTTAGCACGCAAAGCAATCTGTTCAGCAGACTCCTCGCCGCTGACATACAAGACCTTGTTCTTGCCAGCCAGGTTAGAGGCCAGCTGGAGCAGCAGCGTGCTCTTGCCAATGCCGGGCTGGCCGGCTATCAAGCTGACGCTGCCGGCTACAAAGCCGCCGCCTAAAACATTATCCACGTCCGGCACGTCGGTTTTCAGCCTGGGCACCTGATCGGTTTTTGATATATCTTTAAAGTCCTGTACTGCCAGTTTGCCTCCTTTACCGACAGATGCCGAACCGATGACTATTTGCGGCTCTTCTGATATAGAATTCCACTCGCCGCAGGTAGCGCACTTGCCGGACCAAGCTGAAGTAACAGCCCCGCAATTGGCGCAGACATATCTTGTCTTGGGTTTAGCCATTATAATTTTTCCTTCAATATATTGCTGTCTATCGCCTCATTCAGCTCCTGCTGCTGCAAAACAAGCGAATGTTGCTTGGCGACCAGATCATTGTATTGGTTGATAAGTTGGCGAGTCTGGTTGATCAAGGAATTATAGCTGGAAACCCTTCGGTTAAAATCAGATACGGAATTATTATATTCTTCAACCTGGTTATTTCTCAGAAGCGCGTCCAGGCGGGCCTTTTCGCTATTGAGCTCTATCGAAAGAGCGTCTATCTGGCTTCTATTGGTATCTATTTGGGTTTTGAGAGAAGACAGCTGGGATTCTATATTATTAGCTTGCTGCTCAAGGTCTATGAACGCCTGTTCATATTGCTCGGAAAATTCAACTATCTTGGTACGGTCGTCGAAATACTGCCTATAATATTCCTCTAATTCGGGGCTTAGGTCCCTTACTTCGGTAGCCAATATGGAATGAAGCTCGTTAGGCACGACCGAAGGGTCTTTCTCCCGATAATTCTCTACCGTTTTCCTGATACGCTCATCGCTTACCTTCTCGTTAAAGAAACCGGTAGTCATCTTATCTATTTTCGCGCGTTCGCTCTCGCTTAATCTTTCATACTCGGCATGAAGAACTTCGTGGGCCGCGGTAACTTCAATAACTCCGTTAAGCTTAGGCTCGTTGA
>CAMLDK010000048.1 GCA_946478995.1 uncultured Candidatus Saccharibacteria bacterium
GAGCAAGAATGATTAGTTAATCTTAGCAAATAGAACAACAGGGGTCAACACTTTTATATAACAGATGGCTTTTTTCTGTACTGCAGGGCTTCGCTTATCTCAGGCTCGCCAATTTCTTCGCTGCCGTTTAGGTCGGCTATAGTACTAGCTACCCTTATAGTCCGCATATAGCCTCGTGCTGATAAATCTAATTTTTTAGCGGCCTGGTCTAAAAGAAGCCGACTTTTTTCTGTTAAACGGGATTTGTCTTTTAGCTCGCGGCTTGTCAGCTGACTATTGAGCTTGCCTGTTCTATTAAGCTGCAATTTGCGGGCATGTATGACTTTCTCTCGAATCAAGCTGGATGTCGCTTCACCGGATGCGGCGGAATCTAAAAGGCTGGAATGCTCTATATTATCGACATCTATGAATATATCAATCCGATCTAAAACCGGGCCGGATATTCGTTTTTGGTACCTGTTGATGCTATTAGCAAGGCAACTGCATTCCCTGGAGGTATTAAAGTTTCCGCACGGACAAGGGTTTGCAGTCGCGACTAGGATAAAGTTGGCCGGGAAATTTATACTATCCTTAGCTCTGGCGACGGTTATTTCCTTATCTTCCAGAGGTTGGCGCAAAGCTTCAATTACGGAACGGCTGAACTCAGGGAATTCATCAAAAAGCAGTATGCCGTTATGGCTTAAGGTAATCTCTCCGGGCCGGGGGTTTGAACCGCCGCCTATTATGGAAACCTGACTTGAGCTATGGTGCGGAGCCCTGACAGGGCGTTCGGTCATTATACGGTCAAAGTTTTGGCCGGCCAGGCTATGCAAATGGGTTACTTCTAATATCTCTTCTATATTAAGCGGCGGCATTATACTTCTAAGCGCTTTTGCCAGCATGCTCTTTCCGGTACCAGGAGGACCATTTAAGAATATATTATGATTTCCGGCCGCTGCTATGGTCATCGCTCTTTTTGCTCTTTCTTGGCCAACTATATTTTCAAACAGATCTTCAGAATCTTGTCGTGGCTTCGGGACTATTTTTCTATCCGTATTTTTATTATTTTTCTTAAAATCCATCTGCGGGGCTTGAAGAACCTTATATATTTCTTCAAAACTCTCTACTGCCAGCAAACTTACTTCGGGTATAAGGTTGGCTTGTACAAGGTTGCCCTTAGGGATTATAAAGCGGTCATACCCTCTTCTTTTTCCTGATAAGATTTTGCCGATTATCCCTCGGACCGGCCGTACTTTTCCATCTAGGCTAAGTTCACCGATTACTATAGAGTCGTTTGTGCGTCCCGACACCATGTCGGCGGATTGGATGATGGCTGTTGCTATGGCCAAGTCAAAACTGGACCCTTGCTTAGGAATGTCGGCCGGTGCAAGATTTATGGTAATTCTTTTACGCGGCAGCTTGATATTGCTTGAGGATAGGGCGCCGCGGATACGTTCCTTTGCTTCATCCACGGACTTATTAGCAAACCCGACAATCACTATATTAGGCAGGTTATTGGATAGGTGACATTCGACTTCAATTACTGCATTGCGGTCTATATTTTCATTCGCCAGAACCGTCTTCACTGAATTTTTATTGCCCACTCAAAAACGTTAGCTTTTTGCCATAAAAATTGCAAGAAAAAATAATCCCCGGTTTGGATTCCGGGGATTATTTTCGGTTAAGTTTTTGAACTTTGTTTTTATTTATTTCAGTTTTTCTTTTATGGAACAACGGCTTGCGAGAAGCCGTTGTTAACAGGGACGTTTTTGTTTTTGAGCACTTTTTTTATTCAAGTGCTGTAGATATCGTATACTTTGATTTTTATGATGTCAATACGTTTTTGCTTAAATGTGTGTATAAAAATATTAAATGATTATAAAGCGCGTCTATCATTCTCTAAAATCCTTACGCTAAAGCACGTATTTTCATGGAAAATAATTAAAAATTTTATGCAGCCATACATATATAAGTCTGACCTGGATTTATTTAGAAAATTAATCGGATTTTCAGGTCGTCTAGCTTAAATATATAGTTTTATATTTTTTTGAATTTTTCCAAGATATTAAAATTTCTTAATATCTAATAAATTAAGAAGACTATTAAAAGCCTCAATAGCCTTTTAATTAATTTCCCTGAAGCTTTTGCTACTTTGCTGCGGATAGGTCAGGCCAGACACCTTGAAGCAAAATTACCACTAGCACTATCAGGCTATAGAATGTTTTCGTAAACTTTTTTGCTAGCTATAATTTTAGAAAATATTTTTTTAAGTTTAGCAAACAATTAAGAACATAATAAAATATCATTTATAAAATATATTATCTTTCTATACAAAATAGTTATTAAGATAAAATCGTAAAAAATAGACGTTTTTTAAAACTCCAAAAATATATTTCCGAAAAATTAATTTTACGTGCCGTCAAGGCAAACATGTTTTGCAAGCGTATAATTTTTTGTTCCAGAAAGTTTGTGTAAAAAATGGAATGATATAAATTTCTGCAGCTAATAATTACTGGAAAATATTAGCTTTATAGACTTAACGAAGCTCAGGCCGTATCAGAAATGAGATTTTGTTGTGATAAATACAAAAATATTTTTACTATAACTTACAGTTTAAAATTGTATATAAAACAATAAAAGTATTGACTTAAGTGACTGAATGTAATATACTTGTGCTTACTGTATTTGTTAAAACAAACAATTACAAAAACAAAAATAACGCTCAATTCTTTGCGAGTAAGCAGAGATGAGCGGTCAGTCAAAGTCGATGGATGTATAAGCGCTATTAAGTAATTAAAATGAGCGGATTTATCATCCTCGACCTATAAAAGCCCGCTGCTTTGGCCGTGGGCTTTTTAAGTTATTATGTAGCTATGCAACTGAAGAGATTGACCCTAATATGTCTTTCATTGTTTTTGTTTATTTTATTTATATTGTTTACTAATCCGCAAGAAGTAAGCCTTGCTATAGTCCTGGTGCCTTTTCTTCTCCTCGGAGTGGCTTCATATAATCTGTTCGTCCTTATGATTGAAAAATTTTCCAAGAAGAGCCATAGAAGAAAGATAAAGATTTTTGCCTTGGTTTGCACGATGATATTAGTCAATTTTGGGCTTTTAAGCTCTATAGGACAGCTTACGCCGCAAGACACTATCCTTGCAGGGTTGATTACTATAGTAGGTGCTTTTTACCTCTATAAATTTCAGATAAACTGAACAAGCGCAAGAAGTTTGTTGATATAATAATATTAAGGAGTTTATAAATAATGAACGATGACGATAATCTTGCCCAGCAACAGGCTCCTGCTAACTTGAATCAACCTATTAACCGCAGCTCAGCTCAAAACAATCCGACGAGTAATATCGCCGGACCAGCGCCCCAGAACACTACCAGTATACCGATACCGGCTGAAGCGGAGGATAGCGATCTGATTGAGAAAGAATGGGTCGAAAGAGCCAAACAGATAGTCGCCCATACCAGGCACGATCCCCACGAGCAGCAAAAGGCTTTAAGCCTAATGAAGGCTGACTACATGAAGAAGCGTTATAACAGAGATATAAAAGTCTCCAAACGAGATCTTGATGAGCTAAAGCCGGATTTGGAAGACTAATTCATGGCGGTAATAATTGCACTACTTATAGCAGTATTGTTCATAGGGCTTATTGCCGGACCGATGATATTTTTCCAATCCCGCAAGGTGCTTAGGGAGCAAAAAGATTTTGAACGCGGACTGAAGATGCTCACTATGTATATACATTTGCCTCCTACTAGCGATGACACCAATGTAGGACAAAGGGACATAAGAGATGTAACTGAAGAAAATATATCAAAGGCTGAAATTTTATATGGAATAATCTCAAGTACGCTAAAAAAAGATTTCAAAAGTAGATTTTACGGCCAGAGGCATCTTGCATTTGAAGTCATAGGTAAGAACGGCTTCATCGAATTTTATGTATCCGTTCCCACCGTTTTGGTGGACGTGGTATACCAAGCTGTAGTGAGCGCCTATCCGAACGCAATTTTGGAGGAAGTTGCCGAACATAACATATTCAATGAAGTAGGGGGCATAAATGCAACCAGCGGAGGTGAGCTGACCCTAAAACAAGATGCTGCTTATCCTATAGGGACTTATGCCGACATAGGTAGAGACCCTATAAATACACTGCTTAATGCGTTATCTACGCTAGGTGATGAGGACGGAGTTGGAATCCAGTTGCTGCTGCGGCCTGCTGAAGAGGGATGGACCAGCAAATCTTCAGAGCTGGCAAAGAAAAAACGCCAGGGCAAGTCTTCAAAGGGAGGTTTCATGGAATCTTTCGGCTGGTTTATTTCTGCTCTCGAAGCTTTTTGGAAGCCCCCGGAACATAGTTCTTCAAAACCCGGCGAAAGTCTGTCCAGCCACGAAGAGTCCTTAATAGCTTCGGTTGAGGAAAAGACACGCAAACCCGGGTTTGAAACACTTATCAGGATTATAACCTCCTCGAACGTTGCGGATCGCTCCCAAAGCCTTTTGAATAATATAGTCGCCAGTTTTGCTATTTTCGACGCCCCGGGCAAAAACGGTTTTAAGTTTACTCCTGCTGCGGATATAGAAGATTTCGTGACCGCTTATATCTTTCGGTTCTTTTCGGCGAGCAAAAATAAGAATATTTTAAATTCGGCTGAACTTGCCACTTTGTTCCATTTTCCCCAGCAGAATGATATACCTACTTCCCAGGTCACCAGACAAGACTCTAAGCAGGTAGACGGACCGCGCAATGTACCGGAGACCGGCTTGCTTCTCGGCTATAACATCTTCAGAGGCACCAAGAAGGCTATAAGACTATCGGAGTCCGATAGGCAGAGGCATATGTATATAGTGGGGCAGACCGGGGTGGGTAAATCTAATTTACTGGAGAACCTTGCTTTGCAGGACATGATATTCGGCAATGGATTCGCTTTTATTGATCCTCACGGCGATACAGCCGAGCGATTGCTGGCTATGGTCCCCAAGGAACGGACGGAAGACATAATATACTTTTGTCCGGCAGATACGGATTATCCGCTTGGGTTGAATATCTTCGATGCGAAAACGGATGACCAAAAGGACTTTGTTATTCAAGAGGTTATAAACGTTCTTTATAAGCTCTATGACCCCCAGCGCCAGGGAATTATCGGTCCCCGGTACGAACACTTGTTCCGGAATGCAGCCCTGACTGTTATGGCCGGCCCGGAAGGAGGGAGTTTCATAGATATTCCTAAACTCTTTCGAGATAAAGATTATGTAAATCAAAAATTAAAATACGTAACCGACCCAAATGTTTTGGAGTTCTGGCAGAAAGAAATGCCCCAATCCCAGCGTTCTAACGAATTTGGAGAGGTCGTGAGCTGGTTTGTCAGTAAATTTGGCGCCTTTCTATCAAACGCGATGATGCGTAACATCATTGGCCAGATAGAGAGCTCTTTTGACTTGAGGGACGTCATGGATAATAAGAAGATTCTTCTAGTAAACCTCAGCAAGGGCCGTACAGGGGAGCTAAACTCCAGGCTCTTGGGCATGATGTTCGTCATGAAATTCCAAGCGGCAGCCATGAGCCGCGCCAATATACCCGAGGACGATCGTGTGGATTTTGCTTTGTACGTGGATGAGTTTCAGAACTTTTCAACCGATTCATTTGCGACGATAATGTCCGAAGCCAGGAAGTATCACTTGAACCTGATAGTCGCTAACCAGTTCACTACTCAGCTGACCGAAGAGATTCGTGATGCCGTATTTGGTAATATGGGTACGATAGTTTCCTTTAGGATCGGACAGAATGACGTCGAATCCTTGAGCAGGTATTTCCAGCCTATGTTCGACGGCGACGATTTACTTCGCGTGCCGAACTACAATACTATTGTCAGGACTCTTATATCAGGGGTACCTACCCAGCCTTTCAGTATGGCAACCATACCACCGCTCGGCAATCCAAGCGAAGAACTCGGCCAGGCGTTGAAGCAGCTTTCTTCAGCCAAGTTCGGGCGCCCGCGACAGGTAGTGGAAAAAGAAGTTTTTGCCAGGCTCAAAACCATAGAAGAGACAAAGAGCCCGACTACTCTTTCCCCTAGCAGCCAGGCTGTTGGACCGGCAGCGGGCTCTGCAGCGAGAGCTCCTGCCTCCGCTCCTAAGCAAGGCGCGACTTTCCTAGATCAATGGATGGCCAAGCGCCAGCAGGAACAAGGCTCGAATAAATCTTTTGCCGCACCTGCAAAAAACCTTCCCTCTGCCCCTAAGCAAAGCCAGCCGCAAAAGAAGACAGCTGTAAAACCTATAACTCCGGCTAGAAAAATGGCGATTCAGAAGAGTAAACATGACTCAAAGGTTGAAAAGAAATCATCACAGCCTCAGACATCAGCATCGCCCAGCGTTCTTAATAAGCCTCATAAAAAACCAGATCCGACGTTACTGAAAATCAAAAGACAGGATTCTAAAATTTCAAATAATTCCAGCGAACCCGAGCCTGAAGACACCATTTATATAGATAATGACGGCAACCTAAAACAAAGAAACAAATAATTTTTTACACTGATTTGCAATTGAAAACTGTGCGATAATTTAATATAATATACAAGTAATAACAGTATCAGCGTAAAAACGCAGACTGTTTACTTTTTTTGCAGGAGGGAAGAGAAACACTTTATGGTAAAACAAAAAGAGTATGATTCTGGCTCTATTCAGGTGCTGGAAGGGCTGGAACCTGTACGTAAACGCCCGGGGATGTATATAGGCGGTACGGGCATAGATGGCTTGCACCATCTAATAAAAGAAGTAGCTGACAACTCAATCGACGAGGCAATAGCCGGCCATGCTACAAAACTGGAAGTTATCCTACAGGAGGATGGCGGCGTACGCATTGAAGATGACGGCCGCGGTATACCTGTAGATGTACATCCGAAAACCAAGAAAAGCACGCTCGAAACCGTGCTCACCGTTCTTCACGCCGGCGGAAAGTTTGGCGGTGACGGATATAAGGTGTCCAGTGGTCTTCACGGAGTAGGGGTTAGCGTTGTAAATGCTCTATCCAAAAATTTTAAAGCAGAAGTTTTTTTAAATGGCGTACATTATGCCCAGGAGTATCAAAGAGGCAAGCCTGATACTGATATTCAAAAAGTAGGTAAAACCGACAAGACCGGGACCAGTATAACTTTCTATGCAGACGATACTATTTTCGAATCAGTAGATTTCCAATATGAATGGGTGGTCGATTACCTCGGCGGAAAAGGGATCGTCGACCGCTCGCGCCTGACGATGCGGTTCGGCCCCGACGGACAGCTCACGGGGCGGGGCGGGTGCAACCGCTACGGCGCCGGCTATGA
>CAMLDK010000049.1 GCA_946478995.1 uncultured Candidatus Saccharibacteria bacterium
ACACCGTCCAGCTTCGGTCCAAGCTTGACCTTAACACCGGTTTTTGGAACTTTCGCGAACACGGCCGTGTTGTTCGGTTCGGCATATATGGCATCGGCTACATCCTTACCGACCTTATCGGCATTTACGTCGAAAGCTGCTACAACTTCTATATCTTTTATATGATAGCCGCCAAAATTAACGTGCATAACGCCGGGTATGAATCCGTCTTCTTTGGTATTTTTGTAATAATGCACGCCCTGTATAAGTGATGAGGCGCAGTTTCCTACACCAACGATAGCAATCTTAATCTTACTCATTTATAGCTATTCTTGGCTTTACAATGACAATATCCTAACTCAAAATCGCCCGGAAAACAAACCACTGGTCTTTAGACATAAGCGAAATAAGTGCTAAAATACTGATAAAATGCTGTCAAATAAAGAAGGTTTCGGCTTGGCGGAGTTAATAACGGGCATAGTTCTTTTTGCAGTAGTATCCATAGCCATGATAAACCTTTCCACTCTGGTAATGAACATCCAGACATACAGCCGTTACCGTGAATCGGCCACGCTGGCCGCCCAAAGAGAGATAGAAAGTCTAAGGAACAGCAACTATACCAGCCTCACCGACGGGGATACCATAGATTTTACTTCGCAACTACCGGACTACCTGCCTGAAGGCAAGGAAGGCACCGCTGTAATATCCGAACCTTCTACCGGCTTGAAAAGAGTAGATGTGACCGTCTCCTATCCTCAGCAGGGAAATACCAAAGAAATAAAATTAAGCGCCATTATCGGCGAGCTGGGTATAACCCAATGAGCTCCAACGGCCAATCCGGTTTTACCTTAGTGGAGCTCATGACCTCTATAACCATTATAGGCATCTTAAGCAGTATCGTAGTAGCGTTCGGAGTAAATGGCTTGGCTAATTACAATGTGTCTTATAACAGAGGTGTTTTATTAGACCAATCTTATCTTGGGTTAAGAAGTATAGGTGAAGTTATACTCCAGTCGGCTTCCGCTGACGCGAACAACAGGATAGAAGACCCTAATGGGCCGGGCGCGCCGGGCAATTTATTCGGCTGGGAAAGCGACGAAGACACGCTGATATTAGCCACCGCGGCGGAAAACAACGACGGAGACATTCTCTTCCAAGACGAATCGCAATATATAAGCTATAAGAACAACGTCATTTATTATCTGGATGGTACTACTTTGAAGCGCAGGGTGCTGGCGGCCGATGTAGCTAATAACAAGGCCGTGACCAGCTGTCCGGCGGCGGCTGCAAGCGCCAGCTGCCCCGAGGACTTAACCGTACTTGAAGACGTGGATAATTTTGAAGTTAAATATTACAACAGTCAGAACCAGGAAGTATCCCCTGGAAATGCCCGTTCAGTCGGACTTGAAGTAAACTTATCCAAAGAGATCCAGGGCAGGCCTATAACCGCAGGCTATGAAACAAGGACGGTATTCAGGAATGATTAGGAAGCTTATGACTAAAAAATCTCTTATGAATCAAAAAGGCGTTGTCTTGCCGGCAGTCTTGGTGCTGGCCATAGCTTTTTCGGTGATAGGCTTTTCCTTGCTTTCTTACGCCACATCCCAGCATAACCTGATCGTCCATAACACCTATGTCAGCAATACCGCTAATGTGGCCGAGGCAGGTATTGAGCTTTCGCTAAATTCTTTGAATGACGATTCTAATTTCACCGGCTACACTACCGAACAAGTCTTATTCGACAATCCTACCCAGGGAAGAGGGGTTTATACGACCACGGTCGAAGATGTGGCTGGAAGCAACGCAAAAACAATAACTTCGGTCGGCAAAACTTATAGATACGGTAATATGACTACTCCTGAGTCGGTCCGAACAATAAAAGCCACGGCCGTCGGTACCGGCTCGCCGGGATATTCTGTTCACAGCGGGCCAGGGGGACTTATCCTGGGAGGAAGCGCGAATATCACCAATTCCGACGTATATGTAAACGGCTATATAAGTCTCGCGGGAGCATCCAAGATCGGCACCGTCTCAGAGCCTTTGAACGTCAATGTCGCTAACCAAAAGTGTCCTTCCGGAACCAATCCCGGACCGACTTATCCTCAGGTTTGCTCCAGCGGAGAACCTATAACCATGGCTTATAGCACAAGCATCTATGGGACTGTCTGCGCTACCGGCCAGACGTCCCTGGGACCAAGACCGGGAGGCAATATACTGCCAGGCAATGGCGGAGAAGGCCTTCAGTCCGGCTGCACCGCCCCGCCTGTTAGCCCGCCGCCATATAACAAAGATGCCCAGGTAAACGCTGTAACGACCACAGGTGCGGGCAATAGCAATACTTATGTCTGCAACAGCTGGCCGTTCGACAGGTCCTGGCCGGAAAACCTCAAACTGACCGGCAACGTAACGGTCGGGGGCAGCTGCAATGTCAGGATTCACGGCGATGTCTACATAACAGGCGACCTGACTATTAATGGAGCTTCGACGATAACGGTTGATAACAGCGTAGGCTCCGATAGACCGACTGTCATAGTGGACGGTAAGATAACTCTTGGCGGCTCGGCAAGGATAATAGCCAACAACCAGGGCACGGGCATCCATTTTATAAGTTTCAAATCATCGGCTTCTTGCGGCTCGAACTGTACAAGCCTTTCCGGCAATGACCTAAAAACATCCCAGAACCTGGAAACCGTCGATATAGGCGGCGCAGTGAATCTGCCCGGAATGATCTTCCAGGCTTACTGGGGCAAGTTGAGCTTAGGCGGCAGCGGCAGCGTCGGCTCGGTAATCGGACAGACCATCGACATGCAGGGCGCCGGCACGGTAACTTTCGGCACCAGCCTATCCAGCGGCACTACGACTTGGACAATTACCAGCTATCAGCGTGTTTTTGATTGAGCCGGAGGCACATATTGCTTATAATTGAAGTGTTGGCTAAACTTGGAATAAAATTAAATAAGAATCTTACGGTAGGATTAACTCAAGGAGGAGATAAGGGTTGTTTGAGCTAGTCCTGCTGATAATCTCAATATTGCTCGTGCTAGCTTGCGGTATGTTCGTGGCGGCTGAATTTTCGTTGATAGCGGTGCACAGGTCGGCAGTCGAACGCTTGGCGAAAAAGGGCGACCAGAGGGCCTTAGGGGTCGAGAAAGCATTAAGCACGCTTTCGTCCCAGCTATCGGGCGCACAAGTCGGGATTACCATTACAAACCTGGCTATAGGTTTCCTCGCCGAGCCGTCTTTGGCCAGGCTGCTCCACGGTCCGTTAGGAGCCATAGGCATAGAAGGCGCGGCGTTAAGTTCGATAGCCATAATCTTAGGTATAACAATAGCTACCATCGCGACCATGCTTCTGGGCGAACTCGTCCCTAAGAATCTAGCAATAGCCAAGCCTCTCCAAACCGCCCGCTATACGGAAGGTTTCCAGCGAAAATTTACCAAATTCATGGAATATCCGATCAAAATCCTGAACGGGAGCGCTAACTACATCTTAAAAAGACTCGGTATAGAACCGCAGGAAGAACTAGCTTCGGCAAGATCGGCGGACGAGCTGTCTTCACTGGTCAGAAGATCGGCTGAAAAAGGCACGCTCTCCAAAGACACCGCCCAGATGGTAGAAAAATCGTTGTCATTCGGCGATCAAACGGCCCTGGACGTCATGACACCCAGGGTACAGATGGCTGCAGTCAATATTGAAGACCCTGTTAGCAAAGTCATGGAAGTATCCAGGTCATCCGGCCACTCAAGATTTCCGGTCTACAGCAAAAACATCGACGACATAGTAGGCATAGCCCATATCAAGAAAGCCGTAAGCATACCGATGGATAAAAGGGACAAAACTAAAATCTCAACAATAATGGATGAACCTATAAAAGTTCCGTCCAACATTGAGCTGGAACCGCTTTTAACTTCGCTTAAAAAGGGCGGTTTGCAGCTGGCGGTCGTCATAGATGAGTTCGGGGGAACCGACGGCGTGGTAACGATCGAAGATCTGATAGAAGAAATAGTAGGCGACCTCCACGACGAACATGACGGCGATACCCGGCCGCCTATCGTTAAGAAAGGCAAAAACAAATGGATCCTATCAGGACTGCTCAGACCTGATGAGATAGGGGAGGAGCTTGGTATGTTCCTACCCGATGAAGAAGATTTTGAAACTATCGCCGGCCTGGTTACCGACCGCCTTAAGAAAATACCCGAGCCGGGCGATAAGGTCTTAATATCCGGCAAAGACGACGAAGGAAAAAAGTATAATATCGAGCTGAAAGTCGAGGATATGGACAATAACCGCATAGATGAAATATCTATGAAAATAATCCAAAGCAGGAGAAATACCTGATGGGCGTAGAGGTTGGGCTGGCCATAGCTTTGTTCGCCTTGCTGGGCAATGCCTTTTTCGTCGGAGCTGAATTCGGCCTCGTTTCGGCCCGGCGCAGCAGCATAGAACTTAAAGCCCGCAAAGGTTCAAGGCGGGCAAAAGTCACCTTAAAAGGCATGGAAGACGTGTCCATGATGCTGGCCGGAGCCCAGCTGGGAATAACTGTCTGCTCTCTTATCTTAGGCGCGGTAGCCGAGCCGATCCTTGCTTATCTGCTGGAGGAACCTTTTCATAAGATCGGCATTTCCGATGTTTTTCTTCATCCTTCGGCTTTTGTGATAGCCCTGGCAATTACCGTTTATTTGCATGTAGTAATAGGCGAGATGGTACCGAAAAATATAGCCTTGGCCAGGCCGGACAGGGTAGCTTTGCTGCTTACACCGCTACTTCTTCTGATAGTTAAAATTCTTCGGCCAGTCGTTGAAACGTTCAATTTGGTGGCAAATAAGATCGTCCACCAGCTGGGGGTCAAGCCGCAAATGGAAATAACCAGCGCCTTTACCCGTGACGAAGTTGAAGGGTTTGTCAAAGAATCGCACAGGGAAGGATTGCTCACCAGCGAAGAAGAAAACTTGCTCTCCGGCGCTCTCTCATTTAATGCCCAGAAAATAGCCTCCGTAACGCTGCCGCTCGAGAATTTAGTGACTATCAAAAGATCAACCGCCGCCGAAGAAATCGAAAAACTTTCGGCAAAAACGGGTTATTCGCGGTTTCCGATTATCTCCGCAACCGGCACATTGAAAGGCTATGTACACTTAAAAGATATCCTGAGTCTTTCCGAGCAGGATTATTCCAAGCCGGTCCCGCCGCGCTTAATACGCAAATTATCCTCCCTGAAGGAACAGACATCCCTCGGGACCGCCCTTAGAAAAATGCAAGCTTCCGGCACCCATATAAGCCAAGTTACGGATAAGAATGGGAGCATCCTGGGCGTGATCTACCTGGAAGACGTGCTGGAAGAACTTGTCGGCGAGATCTACGACGGATCAAACCGAACATAGGCCAATCAGCTTATTCGAGGGCGCTTCTTAAGGCGAAGAAAGCAGGTTTCGGAGTGTAATCATCTTCAAAGGCAAGCGGGGCGGCATCGTCAATCCCCAGGCCGTTATACCAGCTCTGCCGGTCGACCAGGCCGAGCAAGCCGAAATTCGGACAGATTTTAGGGCCAACTTCGCGGCAAGCGCTGAGCATATCATAATAAACATTAGCCTGCAGCTTATATTCTTCCTCTTTCGATTTATGAACCCCGCTCATGGTCACGTCGAATTCCGTGATATAAATTTTCAGCCCAAGGTCTGCGAAGCGCTTCATGTTAGCGACCACGCTTTCTTTGGTCGGCGGGGAATCGCCTGAAAGGTGCATCTGCATCCCGACCGCGTCTATCGGAACGCCCCTCTTAAGCGCGCCTTTGACATAGTTATACATAGCGTTTGAAACATCATTTTCAGTCTCGTTGCCAAAATCATTAAGGATCAAAATACTGTCCGGATCGGCCTGGCGGGCCCATTCAAAAGACTTATCAATATACTCTTCGCCGATCCTATCGCCCCACCAGTCGCTTAAGCCATTGACGTGCAGCTTTCGAGTGAACGGCTCATTGACCACCGTGTACTCCCGGACTTTTCCCTTATAGCGTGTGCCGACTGTCCGTATATGGTTATGGATAAGCTCTAAAAGCTCATCTTTAGAATAATCGCCGCTTTTCAACCATTCAGGCAGCCATTTTTCTTCGCCCCATATATAGTGCTGGACCCTTACCGGCATTTCCAGATCATCGGCGAAGGCAAACACTTTGTCGAGACGGCTGAAATCAAATTGCTCCGGCCCGGGCCTTAGGTCTCCGTCTTCAAAGCTCCAGTTCGGCTGGCCGTCAATTATCAGATACTCGAATTCGCTGGCCAGTATTTCACTGTAAGCTCTTTCCGGAAGATATTTTAGGGCGGCAAATGAGCCGACCTGTATCCCCCGACGTTCCGCCATTTCTTTCAAGGGCGGGACAGGCAATTCCGGCGGCGGAATCTTGGAATAATCCGGGCCCGGCCGGATTATGATGATACTAGCTGAAATAACGACCAGAACTAACCCTAAAATGATAAAAAACTGACTTGTCTTATTACCTGTATTGATTGCCATACTGCCTTCCTTTAATTTATTCCCATAGGTTATACCGGACTGTAAGCCGAGCGATATGAAAAATTTGCCGGCCCACGGTTAATTATTTTACTGAACATGAATACATAGTTATTTATTATCTAAGAGGAAACACGGTTTTTTGAAAGGAGGCTAGTATGGCAGACAGACGAGACAACCCCTCAGCGGATGAGCTGCTGGAAGAGACGCGCGCCAAGCCGGCTGGTCCGCCGGATCATCAGATCAAGTTATCCGAAGACAATGACAGCCCGGCAAGTTCCGCCGACAGGCCCGAGCTAGGACGATTATCCAAAGGCAGTCCGATAACCGACTCCCGTCCGAATCCGGGTGAAGTTTACGAAGAAAGCGAAGAAGGCATCGCTTACGCGCCAACCAGCCCTGACCTAACAACAGATGAGGAAGATAAAAGAAAATTTGAAAAGGGAGAAAAATTATGAGCAAGCATAAAGTCGACAGGTATTCCAAAGTAATGAAGAACCAGGCAAATAAAGCCGGAAGTTCGCCCCAGGCGCCAAAAGCCGGGATGACCAGCCGGAATCAATATAAATAAGGAGGTTATTATGAATATCAAATCTAAAGTAGCCCTGCATACGGGAAGGC
>CAMLDK010000050.1 GCA_946478995.1 uncultured Candidatus Saccharibacteria bacterium
GCGTGATCTGGGTCTACGTTTTCCTGGGCATCGGCCTGGCAGGACTGGTAACCGGCTGACTGGCAGTCGCTGGTAGGATTTATGAATGTCGCAATCCTTTCCCGTCTATATGGCGTAGCTATGACCGCTATAAGCAGCCCGAGAGCCACCACGCCGGTAATTATCCCGATCCTTTTTACCGGCATGCCAGCAGAATATGACAATATACCTATGATAGCCACGCATACTCCCGCCGAACCCAAATCGCTCTGTAAAACTACGACTACCAGACCGACCAAAGCCAATAATATAAGGATCGGGCCAAGCGTCTTATCTTTGCGGATAGATCCTTCCGCAAGTTTCGAAACAAGAAAACCAGCCAGCCATAATATTATCGTAAACTTTATCAATTCGGCCACCTGAAATGAGATCCCGCCGACCTGAATCCATCTCGAAGCTCCGTTAACTTCTTCCCCGAGTAATTGAACCAATACTATCATGATGAATGTAATCCAAATCAGCAGCTTGGTATTGCGCCTTAAAATCTGGAGCGGCAAAGAACTTAATACTGCAAAGGCTGTAAGGCCCAACAAAATAGCGATTATCTGTTTAGTTACATAATAGCTACCACTTACATCCTGGCCGGCAGCTAAAGCCGGGCTTATCGAATAAACCACTATCAGGCCGGTTATGAGAAGCGCGACTGCTATGAGGATTATCATATAGTCAGGTTTATGGCGCCGGAAAGGTGATGAAGGCTCGGTTCCCTCTTCCCTACTATCCTCTGACTTATAATACGATCGTCTAGGCCTTTGTTTTTTGAATAGATTAAACGTGAGCATTTGTAAGTATGAAGATAATTAATCCAGCGAATGCGCTTACTTGACCAAGGATCCAAAAACGCATTGTTATTTTTGTCTCAGGCCAGCCTATCGCTTCGAAATGGTGATGTATAGGTGAACTTAAGAAAACTTTTTTACCGTTCCTGAATTTTCTGGACGTTATGTTAATGATTACTGAACCGACTTCAGCTACAAAAACCGCGGCAATTATCGGCAAAAGCAGGACTGTATTGGTAATCATAGCTACTACGCCGAGAGCCGTTCCTAGCGCATAAGATCCGCTGTCGCCCATAAAAAACCGGGCCGGATAGACATTGAACCAGGTATAACTCAGCAGCGCGCCGACTATGGTAAGACAAAAGCCCGCTATTCCGTACCTGCCCTGCAAAAAAGCAATCACTGCGTAAGCGGCGAAAGCTGAGGTTGCCAAGCCGCCGGCCAGTCCGTCCAAGCCGTCTGAGACATTTACCGCATTAGTGGTGCTGACTACTACCAGGATAAACAGAGGGACTATGAGCCAGCCGATCGATATGTCGCCATAGCCCGGTATGAACAAGCTGTCTACGTCCAGTTTCGTATAGAAATAAATTCCTCCGAGTAATCCTATCAGGCCGGTGAGCAGCAGTTTCATCTTAGCCGGAAGCCCTGCTACGCCCTTGCCTGATCCTCTTATATTTACTATGTCGTCGCTCAAGCCTATAAGCCCCGCGCCGATAAAAGCCGCTAATGGCAGCCATGTCTGTTCCCTGGACAGATTAAACACCAGTGTAACTATGACGATCGCCAAGATAAAGATAATACCGGCCATGGTAGGTATGTTGCGGCTATGTTTCTCTTTATGAAGCTTCGCGAAAACAGTGGCCTTGTGTCCGGTCAATGTGGTTGTGCGCTGTTTTTTCCACCAGCTGTATTTAAAGGCAAAATGAGTATATATAGGAGTGATGAGCATGCCCAGGGCAAAGCCTAAGAATGCTACCAATACAAGCTCGACCAGTCGGCTGCTTTCGATAGAGATCAAAAATGTTTCGCTCATATATAACTTTACTTATCCTGTTTTTATTTGCATATTATGTTTAAACATTATACTTCTAATTCGTCTTTCTGGAAACGGAAAAATCGTCGATCAGCATATCTGAAAGCTTGCCAAAAAGCGGAGCGGCGGCGGCTATTCCGGCATGATCAGCTACATGAGGCTCATCGACCTTAACGATAATGACATATTCCGGCTTATCACCTCCTACATAACCGACAAACGTCCCGTTAAATATATTGTCTTTATATCCTCCCTGTCCGTCCGGTATTTGCGCCGTGCCGGTCTTGCCGCCTATCCTATAACCATCCCGCTCGATCACCGTGTACCAATTATGCACGGTGTTTTCATGCAGCATTCTAAGCTCTTTTGAAGTTTCGGGTTTTACCACTTCTTTGCTTTTTATATATTGTCCTTTATCGCCGTCAAGCAGATGAGGCTGGAAATATGTTCCGCCATTTATAGTAGCCGCGAAAGCCGCCGCGAATTGCAACGGCGTCACGGTAATACCCTGCCCGAACGACGTATTGGCATATGTCAGATCCCTGGCAAAACCTTCAATAGGATCCGGTACTATGCCTTCGGCTTCATAGCCCTGTTCAATGCCCGTATTTTGTCCGAAAAAGTAGTGTTCGGTTAGATATTTATGCAGTGTAGTACGGGCGCGTTCATTTATTTCCCCTCCGCCGAGTTGTTTTAATGTCCAGACAGCGCCTGTATTAAGAGAGTATTTCAATATATCAGAAATACTTCTTTTCTGCGGGTTGTCATAACCTTCCACGTTGGTGACGACTGCCCCGTCTATGGTGTAACGCGCCGGATCGAAGAAGGTCTGGTTTGGTTTGATAGCTCCTTCATTAAGAGCAGTAGCCACTGTAAGCGTCTTCATGATCGACCCGACTTCAAGCGGCTCGCTTACCGCAGGGTTGGTAAAGACTGAAATATCTTTTACAGAGGAAAATTTAGCGGGGTCATAAGTGGGATAATTAGCCATAGCTTTAATAGAACCGTCGTTAGGGTCCATAATTATAACGCTACCTGCCTTTGAACTTACCTCGGATAAATGCTTCTTCAGGATTGATTCAGCCTTTCTTTGCATGCCTATATCCAGAGTAAGTCTGGTTCTTTCGCCGGGAATAGGATCCTTGATAACATTGTCCGGATTCGATACAAGCGGCACGCCGTGTACGTCGGTTATTGCTTTTAGTTGTCCTGGCTGCCCCGCTAATTTACCATTTAGGAACTGTTCTAATCCGTATGTACCCGCCCCTTCATCATTCACAAAGCCTAGGAGCTGTGAAGCCAGCTTACCCTGCGGATAGGTTCGGATCGATTCCTCCCTAAGCCCTATGCCTTTTATGTCCAGGGCTTCTATAGCCTTCTTTATATTTCCGTTAAGCTTCTTTTCCAAAACCGCGTAGCGGGTATTCTGGTTCATTTTTTCTTCATAGTCAGATGCTTTACCGCCGGTAATCCTGCTCAAGGAATCGGCCGTAGCTTTTATATCCTTTACATACACAGGGTCGGCGAACAAAGTATACACAGCCTCATTCAATACGATCGGAACCACATTATCGCCGTCATACGCTTCAATAATTCCTCTCTCGGGCTGTATAAGATATTCTTTCATCTGGCCGCTTAAAGCGGCTGCTTTGTACTGCTCATGCTGTAAGACCTGTATATAAAAAAGCCTGACTATAAAAACCGCCAAAATGAGCATCAATATAAGATAAACAAGATCTATTCTTACATTATTGAAACTAATTCTGGTGTTTTCGAGCCTGTTAGGACGCATCGTTTCCTTTCTTTTACTCGATCACGGAAGTCGGAGATACGCTGACCAGTTCCTTGGATACATCGCTCTTGCTTACACGATCTATCGATTGCAATCTGGCGGCACTCAGCTCAAGCTGGCCATTCTCTTTTTCAAGCTCCTCATACTGATTCTGCAGTTCGTTTATGCGGTAGCCTGTGGCATTCGTCTTAGTGACCTGCGTAAGATAAAGCAGGCCGATAAGACAAGCGAGCACAACTAAAATAATCGTATTGCTTATTGGTCCGACGGTTTTTGAGGCCTCGGCCATGGATACGGCATTTTGGTGGCGCCGCGCGAACTTCCTTCTGCCGATAGATATCGAGCTGGAATATGTCATATTTTTTCCTTTTTGTTTTTATTTTTGTTTTTGTTCGGCGTATCCCGCTATAAAAACGGGATACCGCCAAATGTTACCTATCTAGAGTACGCGTACACGCACTTTATAGGTACGGGAGCTACTTTTTACCTGTATTGGCATATCTCCCTTTCTTTTTTGTTTTTATTTTCGCTGCGCCACCCTTAGCTTAGCGCTACGGGCACGCGGATTAAAAACAATTTCATGTTCACTGCTAACGACCGGCTTTTTGGTCAGTATGTGCAGCCTGGCATCATATCTTTTTCCTCCGTAGTCTTTGAAGAATCGTTTCACGATCCTGTCTTCCAGACTATGGAAAGATATGACCCCTAACCTGCCTCTTGGTTTTAAAATATCCAGCCATAATGGTAAAGATTCCCTGAGCTGGTTTAGCTCGTCATTCACAGCTATGCGCAATGCTTGGAATGTAAGCGTGGATGGGTCTATTTTCCTTCTTTTGTTTGCAAGTTGTGCAATTCTTTTACTCAATTCATCCGTATCTTTATAAGGACGCCCTCCTACTATATGCTCGGCTAGCTTATAAGGATTTCTTATCTCGCCGTACCGGCGAAGAATATCGCTGATTTCTTCTACTGGAAAATCATTGACTATCTTATTCGCTGTCAGCTTTTGGCCTTGGTCCATACGCATATCTATAGGCCCTCGCTTGCTGAACGAAAAGCCTCTTTGTGGATTGTTAAAGTGCTGGGACGAAACCCCTAAGTCCGCCAAAATCACGTCAAACTTCTTTCCCGCCTCGCTTAAAGTCCGGCTGGCAGCCAGAAAATCATTATGCAGTACAGCTAGATGCTGATCCAGGCTGAATTTATCCCTTAGGAAACGGATAGCTTCGATATCGCGGTCGACAAGCGTCATCGAGCCTTCCTTACCCAGATGTTCTTTTATGGCTGTGGCATGTCCGCCATAGCCTGCCGTCAGATCAAGATAGCTTTCGCCCTTCGCGGGCTTTAGCAGCTCTATAACCTCGGTCAAAAGAACTGGGATGTGTTTTTGGTGATTCATCGGTGATCTTATTTTACAATTTTTTGTTTTTATTTTTGTTTTTGTTTTTTATAAGGTCACCTATTCAGCAGTCAGTTTTTTGTTTTTGCTATAGTTTTTGTTTTTGTTTATTCGCATGTGGGTCAAGCGAATATGGTTGTCTGGCCGTATGTAAAGGATGTTTGTTAAAGATTTGAAAAATCTTTTGAAATCCTTACTTCCAGGACAACTAGAGACTTATGTGTGAGGTGGAGTTTTGGGAGGTGTTTTATAGAAAGAGCGAGGGTTTTTTAAGTGGTTACCCTAAGTCCACTTACTGACTGCCGAATAGCTAACCCCAAATTTTGTACCATATAATCCTGCTTCCCGGCAAAGCCGGAAACCCTGATTATATTTTCGGCGCATTGCTGCGTCAGATTCTCCGGTAATCCTTTACCGTATCGGCAATACGGCTCAGTCCTTTCCTCAAATCTTCCTTGCACTGCTTCCGAATACAAACTTTGGATTCATTTCTTCGAGCTAGGATGAATCACTTCTGGTTTTTGTGATTGTTTTTTAAAGTACGCTTAAACACTCTTTGCAGACTTATTGGCCTCGGCAGGCGACATCAGCCTCCAGTATGAGCCAACCCCTACGGCGACAATATCCCTATCGATACCGCTGTAATCCAGCAGGTGCTGCTCGATTGTAATCCGCCCCTGCTTCTGATCCAGCTCAGCTTCGATCTTGCCCGTTCTAAAACGAACATTCAGATCAGCTATCCGCTCATCTAGAACATCGCCGTCCAGCTTGGGTTCTACCCTCCTATCCCAAATATCCTTGGGATATAGGTGTAGATACTTGCCGAATCCACGGGTGACTACTGCTCCACTCACAAACTGATGTCTAAGCTCCGGCGGTATGGTTAGCCGGCGCTTTTCATCTAGTTTCCTCTCAAAGTAGTCTACTGCGGCCATATATTTAAGTGTTTTAACAGTGGTTTTTATTTTTCATCGACGCCCCTTTGGCAACGATGTCGTAAGTATTGATTACCTACATTTACCCACTGAAGATAGTTTACTACCCACATAATCCCACGTACAAGGGTTTTATAGTTAAAAATGAAGAGTTTTCCACAGATTTTATAAAATATACTACATATAGCGTCTATACTATTATTGAAACGCTACAGGTAGGCCGGGATGGCAATTTTATATATTGATTTCAGAGAGGCTTTGAATGACTTTAATCGATGAAGGTAGCGAGTACTGACTTTTGCTTCCAGCCCTATCAAGTAAATAGCCTTGGCATACGGACGGCAGGTCTTCAAAAGCGATTTCCCTGTCGTCCACCAATACACACTCATCATATACGCCCAGACCAGATACATTTGGGTTGATTTTATTTCCTTGGTACCAATTTTTTATCAGGCGTCCTTTATACCTGTCCTTGATGATAACCAGAGGCGTGCCAGCAAAACCCGCAGCCTCTATCTTTAGAATCTGCCACTCATCATCCACACCATAAGTTAAGATTACATGATCTAGGGTTTTAGACTTGATCTTCCCTATAAAGTCCGGGCTGTCTGGAAATAGAAGCCCCCCCTCTGCAGCAAGTTCAATAAATATTTTCTTAAACTTTTCCAGGCTCTCTCGGGTTTGTCTCGAAATGTATGTAAGGGGGCTATAGGATATATCTTCTTTGGCGAGCTTTGCATACTCACCGCGTATCTTATTGAAATCAATGTCCATCTGACGGCATGTTTGTTCGGTCAGAGCTAA
>CAMLDK010000051.1 GCA_946478995.1 uncultured Candidatus Saccharibacteria bacterium
GCCGACCGGACAAGAGGTGAAAAGGGCAAGGTAGACAGTGAGTATGGTGCAACGACCGGCCGGGAACGGGAAGTAGGTTATCTTGACCTGGTAGCACTAAAGAGGGCGGTTGAAGTGAACGGCATAGACGAAATAGCACTGACTAAATTCGATTGCATAAACAGGCACGGAGAAACCACTAAAGTGGCGACAGCCTATGAATTCAAAGGCCAAAAGATCACAAGCCCGCCGGGATCCGGCGTAGAACTTTATGAATGTAAACCTCTCTACGAGCAGTTGCCTACATGGCATGATAATTCTTCAGCTGAAGCGGAAAAATATATAAAGTTCATCGAAGATTATTTGAAAATTCCTGTCACAATGCTGGGTGTCGGCCCAAACCGTGAAGACTTGATAGTAAGGAAAGCCAAATGAGTTTTTTGGACCAATTAAATAGCCTGTCCGGCAAGAATAACTCGCTTGTTTGCGTTGGCTTGGATCCTGTTTTAGAAAAACTTCCTGAAGAATTCAGGAGAAGCGAGAAACCTTTTTTTGAATTCAACAAATCCATAATAGATTCGACGCATGATCTAGTTTGCGCTTATAAGCCGAACTCAGCTTTTTATGAGGCATTAGGCGCCGAGGGTATACAACAATTGAAAAGTACCTGTGATTATATAAAACAGAATTATCCCGAAATACCTATAATTTTGGATGCCAAAAGAGGCGATATAGGCAGCACAAACGACGGTTACGTTAAATTCGCCTTTGATTATCTGGCTACGGATGCGATTACGCTGCATCCATATATGGGCGAAAAATCTTTAGAACCGTTTCTAGCCCGCACGGATAAAGGCTGCATCATTTTATGCCAGACATCAAATGAAGGCGCAGATGAGTTCCAGTCCCTTGAAGCCGGGGGTGAGAAACTTTATAGAACGGTAGCTAAAGCCGTGGCAGAAAAATGGAATAAAAACGGAAATTGCCTGCTGGTAGTCGGCGCTACTTATCCTGAAGAACTAAAGGAAGTCCGGAATATAGTCGGCGATCAAATGCCACTTTTAATACCCGGCATTGGCACCCAAGGCGGTGACGTCGAAGCCACGCTAAAATCCGGCCTGAACAGTAACGGCAAAGGCCTGATAATTAACTCCTCCCGGGCAATTATCTATTCTGAAAATCCGCGGCAAGCCGCCAAAGAGCTAAAAAACCGAATCAATAAATACCGGCAAGCTTAGGTAATTATTGACTCAAGCTTGTCTTGGGATATAGCATCTTTGACTTCAAGGGCGATCCGGCGGCCGAAACTTATAGATTCGCCGTATAAGTACCCTGAATATGGCGTAAACGGCGTGCCGGGACTGCCCGGGATACGCATGGAAACATCAAAAATATAAAGTTCTTCACTTGGCGGTCCGGGGGTGATTGCTCCTTGAAGGGCGAACGGGCCGATCATGCCGGGCGGATAATGCTTAGCGACAGCGGCAACGAACTTTTCTCCCGCTTCGTACGCCTTTTCAACTAAGGATTCTTTTATGGTTACAGCTTGGTGTCCGTTTTCTATATATTGCGGCCGGACGTGTTTCAACACTTCTATCTGCTCTGAAGCAGTCAGCCGAAGCAGCCCGTCAATATTGGTCTGTCTTCGAGTATCCGTGCCGAGAAGCTCCAGATCGCCGCTAATAGGCGAGTGAAAGAAGTTCAAGTTGAGCTGAGGGCCAAGCACGAACTCTTCTATCACAGCGTTCTTCAGGGATTTTTCATCGATCGCGCCGCTATCGATGCGCTTTTTGGACTCTTTAATATAATCTTCATAACTATGGACTAAGAAAAAAGCTCTTTCGTACTTACGGTCGGCTTCAGCGGCTTTGACTATGACTTGACGGTCAATATCTTTCGGGTCGGAAAACTGCTTTGGAATCTTTATACCGGCTTGCTCCAGTAGGAAATATTGATTTTTATCTTCGTCGCGCTCTTCTTTGCGGACCAATGCGCGGTTGCCGATGATCGGAACTTTGAAATTATTTTCTATCTCATTGTAATCACAATAAACCCAAAAGTACCGGCTATGTACGAAAACCGCGTTCAAATCCCGCAGCTGTTTCTGAACTTCCGGTTTGGAAACATCTTTAAAGCTGTCGACCAAGATAACGTGGTCGACGCAGCCTTTGCCGTTTTTCATCTTATAGTATTTTTCATACGTCTTTTCCCGGCCTTTTTGGGCAACCACGACGGTTTCAAAACCTTCGTCTTTTGCGCCGCGGCAAACATCTAGCGCGCTGTGTCCGCCCAAGCTGGCAATTCTAATATTGTCTAAGTCATAGCCGTCTAAAAGTTGATTTGGACTCACTGGTGCAGTACCTCTTTTAACCTATCTGATTTAATGGCATTTTTAATCTCCAGGGCAACCCGGCGCCCTGTACTCATCGGAACGTCATAGCGCAGGTCAGCGTATGGCGAGCCGTTAATATAAGGGTTGGTTCCAGCCACAATCCTAGCAGAGATTTCAAAAACGTAAAATTCCAATTCCGGCGTAACTATTGTCTCCAGGCAGAACGGACCTATCAAGCCGCCCGGTTCAAGCTTTTTGGAAATATCGACAACTTGCCGGCCCATATCGAAGACTTCCGGCAACAGTGATTCGCGGATTACAACTACTGTATTGCCCATTATGTTATATGAACTTTCAATATTAAGGTCCAGCTGGTCCTTGGCGCTGATCCGGCCGATGGAATCAACATTGGTCTCATAACGCTTATCCATGCTCATAACTTCCAGCTCGTCATTCAGCGGGGAATAGAAGTAATGAATATAGATAGGCGCACCGACTATGTATTCCTGGATGATGTATTCCTTCTGATTATGTTCTTTGATCTTTTCATAAAACTCTTTGGAGTTTTTAGCCAGGAAATAACCCTTACCGCCCGCGGCGCCGTAAAACTTGATTATGCACGGACCGTTTATATCCTCCGGCTTATCGTATATTTTGGGGAGGGTTAGGCCGGCACTAGTAAGCCATTGTCTTTGTTTTTTACGACTTTGCTCCCAAGGCAAGATTTCCTTATTGCCGTAATAAAGCGGCTTCGAGTTGCTAAGAGTTTCAAGGTCGGTATAAGCGCTGAAGAACGATCCGTGCGGAACTAGAATAACGTTTTCGTCTATAAGCTTCTGCTCCAGGTCTTTTATTTCCTCGAAAGAGTCAACTTCTATAATTTCGTCAGCGACTTTGTAGGATTTATAAGCTTGGGTTTTGCCCTTTTTGGCTATGATGAGAGTTTTGAAGCCCTCATCGTGCGCGCCTTTTAGGATCTGCAAGGCAGAATGGCTGCCAAGAGTAGCAATCTTGTAATCTTCGATTTTGCCCATAGTTGTAAGGAAATAGTATACCCTGAAAAGTTAGCTAATGCCAGAGGTGTTATCATTGTTTAAATGCCAGAAGTTATTAATTTTAAAATCGCAGCTTATGACGGCAGGGCTAGAACCGGAGTTTTAACAACGCCTCACGGATCTATCAAAACCCCGGCTTTTATACCCGTGGGCACGAAAGCCAATGTCAAAACACTGGATGTGAATGACCTGAAAGACCTGAAAGCGCCGGCAGTTTTAGCGAACACATATCATCTTTATCTAAGGCCCGGGGAAGAGCTTATTGACAAGATGGGAGGCTTGGGCAAATTCATGGGCTACGGCGGTCCGACATTTACCGACAGCGGCGGCTTCCAGGTTTTCTCGCTGGGCTTCGGCCTTGAGCACGGCGTAAGCAAAGTTTCTAATATCTTTCCCGAAGAGGACAGCTCGCGGATGATCCGGAAGGAAGGACCCCGGAACGAATATCGTGGAAGTTCCGGGGAGGTTTCCTTGAGGGGCAGGACCCGCGACTCTTCAAGAACGAAGAAAAAATTATTCAAAATAGATGAAGAGGGAGTGAACTTCGTTTCACATCTGGACGGTTCTAAGCACAGGTTCACACCGGAAAAATCCATAGAAATCCAGCAGAAGATCGGGGCGGATATTATCTTTGCCTTCGACGAATGTACTTCGCCGCTGCATGACAAAAAATATACTGCCGAAGCAATGCAGCGAACACACGCCTGGGCTAAAAGAAGTGTTCAGGCTTGGACGAATAAGAAAAAACAAGGGTTGTACGGCATAATCCAGGGCGGGGCCTACAAAGATTTGCGTGTTAGCAGTGCGGAATTTATTTGTTCGCTTAATACGCCCGGCATAGCCATAGGCGGCAGTCTTGGAAAAAACAAACAGGACATGCACGCAATCCTGGATTGGACCTTGCCGGTCCTGCCGGAAAACAAACCCCGGCACTTACTGGGAATAGGCGAAGTTGAAGACCTGATCAGCGCCAGCATCAAGGGAATTGACACGTTCGATTGTGTCAGTCCGACCCGAAATGCCCGCAACGGCAGTCTTTATATCAGCCCTGAAAACGGCGGCAAGCCTGACAATAAATACAATATCAATATCCGTTCAAAAAGATACGAATCGGATATGCGGCCGGTTGACCCCGGCTGCGGCTGCTTTACCTGCACCAACCATAGCCGGGCTTATTTGAGACATCTCTTCGCAACCGGCGAACTGCTGGCTATGAGACTTGGTACCATCCACAACCTTTACTTCATATTCAAGCTCATGGAAAATATCAGGGAAAACATAGAATCCTCCAGCTTAAAAACTTTCGCCAAAAAGTGGGAAATCAGTTAGAATAAAACGAAATAAATTAGTTTAATTCAGACTATACCAAGGAGTTGTTTTGTCTAAAAAAAATATAAGCAAGCCAAAAAATAATCAAAATCTCAGTTTGATCCAGAAATTAAGCCTTTTCTTCTTCAACCGTCCGCGGACCACCGCTATAATCTGGCTAGTCCTGGCCGTTTTCGGTTTTCTCAGCTATACAACCCTGCTTCAAAGAGAAGGCTTTCCAAGCATAGAGACGCCTTATGCCATTTCGAACGGCACATACCTGGTAAATGATCCGGCGAAACTCGATAAACAAGTCGCCAAGCCGCTCAGCGAAACCATCCTGGCAACAGACGGCGTCAAGTCGGTGCAATCTTCATCGCAATCGAACTTTTACAACTTAGTAATAAGCTATGACGACAACACCAATGCGGCGGTGAAAAGCAATGAAATCAAAGAAAAAATTGCCAGCCAAAAGATATTGCCGGAAAACGCCACCTTTTCCATAGAACCGATTAAATTCGGATTTAACGCAAGAGGGGATGATCTTATAATCTCCGTTTATTCTGCTAATGGCGGCGAAGACGACAAATTAGTGGAAAAAGCTGAATATCTGGCTGATTTCATAAAATCCAAAAACATTGCCGAAGTCGGCAATATATCCGTTGTAAATCCTTTCGAATCCGCCTTGAATCCGGCTACGGGCAAGACCGAAACGGCGCAAAAAAGTTTTGACCGCTACGCACAGCGGGAAGGCGACCAAAATAAATTTTATGATTCAGTAGTTATCGGGGTAAAGGCCAAGGGCGGCACCGACAACCTGAAACTGAACGATTCGATAGCCCAGGCCATAGACGAAGCAAAAGGCAGCGGGAAATTTGAAAATTATCAGGCAAGTATCAGCGCCAGCTATGCGCCGGAAATCAGAGCTCAGGTCAGCGAGCTGCAAAAAGTGCTGCTGGAAGCGCTGGCGGCGATTCTTATCGTCGGCTCGATCGTCATCGCTGTTAGGGCCTCGGTACTGACGGTAATTTCTCTCATAACTGTCCTGGCGATAGTCAACGGCTTCCTTTATCTTATAGATTACTCGCTGAACACTATTACTTTATTCAGCCTGATTCTTGGCCTGGCGCTTATGATAGACGATACGATAATAATGGTAGAAGCCTTGGACGCCCAGAGGCGCCGCCAGAAAAAAGCCGCCAAAGCGGTGGCCGTGGCGACAGGCAAGGTAAGCCGGGCCATGATAGCCGCGACACTGACGGCAATACTTAGTTTCGTTCCGCTTTTATTCGTCAGCGGCATACTGGGCAAATTCATCCGCGCCATACCGGTGACCATTATTGCGGCATTATTTATCAGCCTGGTGGTGGCGCTTATAATCATCCCTCTCTTCGCACGCTTCCTGCTGCTAAGTAAACAACAGATGAGATCCGCTAAAGTCGGCAACTTCACGGCAGGGGTTGAACATTATGTTGCGGAGCTTGTCGCGAAGCCTATGCTGATGGCAAGGCACTCCAGGCTCAAACTAGCCGGGGTAAGCGCCGCCGCGATCATCATCAGTTTTATATTTATAGGAGCAGGAATGTTCCTTTTCCAAAAAGTTACGTTTAATATTTTCCCTTCCTCCAAAGATACGAATAAGCTGACCCTTAACATGAGTTTTCCTTCTAATACGGATATGAAGTCGGCTAAAAAAGCAGTGGATGAAGCAGATGCAATAATTGCCCGGCAGCTAGGCGAGAATTTCAGCCATGCCTCATATTACGGGGAAGCGGACCAAAGATCGGCGAAGCTGACAATCGATATAACCGACTATAAAGTCCGTGATATTACATCACAGCAGCTGGTCGCCCAGCTGGATTCGGCATTTTCTAATTTTGATAAAGCCGATGTATCAGTCGCCCAACTGGACGCCGGCCCGCCGGCGTCGCAGTTCACCGTACAGATCAATTCCGCGAAAAATCGCGAGCAGGCCTTGGCGTTAAGCCGGGAAGTCGCTGAGTTTTTGGAAAGTACGGAGCTGAAGAGAACTGACGGTTCGATAGCTAAAATTAAAAACACCACCCCCCCCCCC
>CAMLDK010000052.1 GCA_946478995.1 uncultured Candidatus Saccharibacteria bacterium
AATTACCCGGAGCAATTATTATCAAATCTGCACTCCTTATGGAATCTTCAGCTTTCGGAGACAGTTTCGCTCCGGACGGATCAAGCCTGAAATCAGCTTTCCTACCTTCTATTTTTGTATTGGCGATTTTATAGACCCCTTTTACTACTTTTGATTCATATTGCATTATTAGCTCAGGCTTATCATCGGTTACCGATATTATCTCCCCGTTCTTTATATCCAGAACGCTTTTAGCCTGGCCAATAGCTTTATAGAGATCGCCTGTATTTTTCTCGACAGCGCTTAAAAATAAATTGCCGAAGCTATGGCCTTTAAGATCCCCCTCTCCGAAACGATAGGAAAACAACTTTTTAGAATTTTCGGACTCCGCAAAAGCTACCAGACATTGGCGTATATCACCGACGGCTGACACGCCCTGTTCTTTCCGGAGTCTGCCTGTTGAGCCGCCATCATCCGCCATAGAAACCACCGCGCTTACATCAAAATCATTTTTCAAACTGGAAATTAAGACACCGCTGCCATTGCCTCCGCCGATAATTACAACTTTTTGCTTAGGATAGCTCATAGCTTTTTGCCCATTATTACCCGGCCTTCGGCACGGCCTAGCTCTTCATATCCAAAAGACCTATACGCCTTGCCGGCTATAAGATTTTTTTCATCATAATCCAACCAGATGTATTCATCGGATAAAACGTTTTTTACGTCCTCATGGCTGGCATTCATGAGCGGCTTTGATAGGCCCTTGCCCAAATAACCCTCGTAAAGCCTTATGCCGAATGTAATCGTGTATTTAGGGTCAATGTTCGGATTAGTTCTTTCACCGAACCATATGACGCCTGCAAGATCACCGTTTTTGCCCATGAGCAGGTAGATTATGCGTTTTTTAGCCGCCCATACCTGATAAGATTGCCTGTCTTTGAATCTTCCCTCCGTATCCTCATGACCCTCGAACTTCATGATGTGCTGTTGTCTTGATTTGCTGATGATCTGATCGACTATTTCAACATCCAGCTTATCTGCCTCGATCTTAAATAACTTGAGGTCATGCCGGGTAAGAGGATCTTCATCCTTAAGGACAATCTTTTCCATAATTTATTCCAGTTTAGCTATCCAATCCTTTAACCACTTGGCGCTTGGTCTTATAGTCCTTTTCATGTCTTTTTCCCTGTCCACCTTTATGAGGCCGAACCTGGGCCACCAGCCATAGGCCCATTCAAAATTATCCAGAAGACTCCAGTGCATATAACCCCTTAGGTCGACACCTTCGCTTAGCGCCCTTTCCATGGCAACGATATTTTCCTGTATCCACCATCTTCTTTGTTCGTCTGACGCATCGGCTATGCCTGTCTCGCTGATAAATATCGGCTTTTTAAATTTGCTCCAGGTTCTAAGAACTATAGGATAAAGACCTTCAGGTTCGGCGTACCAGCCCAAGTCAGTGGAGGGTATGGACGGGTTATCTCTCTTACCCAAGCCCGTGTAATAGTCGCTAAAATAATAATTAAGACCAATAAAATCCTGGTATTTGCGAATCCTTCTTAGAAACCACCAATTCCAGAAATAACGCATTATTCTTGTTGAGAAGGTATCCAGCATACTTCGAGGATGCTTTGCCTGGATATTCGCCAAGATTGAAGCCGCGCCTATCTGAACCGAAGGCTTGCGCTTCTTGATGATTGAATATGCTCTTTTGTGGGCCTGTTTCAGATTCCATAGGACGCGCAGATAAGCCACGACGCTTTTCTTCTGCGGCGGCCATTCGCCAAGGAAATAACTGAAAATGGCGTAGTTGGTAGGCTCATTGATAGTTAAAACATATGTCACTTCATCTAATAATTCTTCTGATACTTTTTTAACAAAGCGGTCAAAATATTTTATATTGGCTTTTTTTTCAAATCCGCCCTTTTCCTCGAACCATACTGGCAGCGTCCAGTGCCACAAATTTAAAAACGGTTCAATCTTGCGCTTGCGCAGCTCGGATATATAGGTTTTGTAATGCTTGATCTCCTCTTTGTCCCATTTGCCTTCCTCCGGCTCGATCCGGGACCATTCTATGGAAAAACGAAAAGAATTAAAATTCAGTTCTTTTAACAAATCGAAGTCTTCTTTGTATCTTCTGTAATGGTCTACACCCTGCCCGGAAACATAATTGCCTGGCTCTTCAGCGAAAATCTTTGCCTTGTCCCAAGTCGGCAGCCAGCCCAAGCGTATGTGGGCCGTCTGAGCCAGTCTGGAGGCGTTTTCCAGCTCCCAAACAGTCCACTGATTATGATTGCCTCCCTCTACCTGGTGCGCGGAAGTACTTGCACCCCAAAAAAAATGCCGCGGAAATATATCGCTGTTTTTTTCTTCTTTCACTACTTTAGTTATTATAACTGTTTTGGTTTTGCGAGCGAACTATATCTTAATTTCAAGTAATACTGCCTCTTTTCTTCTGGCAGCCTTTCTATGGCATAACGCAAAGCCGTACGCGGCATTTCCCGAGAGTATTTATCTAGAAAATTAATCAGAACTTCCTCATCGCACCGCTTGCCAACTTCCCTGAGCATCCAGCCGACCGATTTTTGAATCAAATCGTGCTTATCAAAAAGTAAAATTTCAGCTATATCTAGCGTGGTACCGGGCTCGCCTTGTTTTATATAAGAAAACGTAGAGACCATAGCGGCCCGCCGCTGCCATAAGTTTCCGCTGCGGGCGAGCTCATATAATATTTGCCTGTCTTTACCTGATAAGTGGGCTCCGACTACATGCTCGCAAGTAACATCTACGATGTCCCAGTTATTGATCTTATTTGCCGCCGTGTTTCTGAGATACATATCAAATATTTTTTGCTTGTCGACGTCACCGGCTTTGGGGTATTTGTAGACTAATATTATCGCTCCGCCTAAGCGGTGTTCATGTATTGGGCTGTTCAAAAGTTTTTGTACTTCGCTAAGTGGCATGTCTTTAAAAAGCTTACAAATTTTGCGGGTATCCGGTACTTTTACGCCAATAAACTCATCCCCTTCGCCATATTCCCCCGGACCGGCCTTAAAGAATCGCATCAATATTTCCCGGCTAGTCGGAACCGCGTATTTATAAAGCTCTGTCTTAAATTCTTCCGCCGTCATCTGTTCATACGCGCTAACTTTAAATATTCGCTATAAGTTATGTAAGTTTTCGTATCTTTGACTTTGTCTACGAAAAGAACACCGTTCAAGTGGTCGATTTCGTGCTGGATTATTTGCGCTGGCAAGCCTTCAAAAATTTTCTGTTGCTGATGGCCTTTTTCATCATAGTATTTTATTTCTACCTTTTTATATCTTGGCACTTTTGCGAACAAACCGCTTTTTAGAGGTCCGGCGCTGATACAGCCCTCCCATTGCTGAATTTTCCGGCCAAAAGATTTGGTGATATAAGGATTTATGATTACAAGGTCAAACTCCGGAATATTTTTCCGGTGTTTGGTCGGCCTAACGCATATGACAGCTAACGCCCGCGGTTCTCCTATTTGAGGGGCGGCCAAGCCCACTCCCATTTTCTTCGACACAATAAAGTTCCGCATTTGGGTTATCAAATCTGCGGTTTTCTGAGATTTTATATCCTTTAAGGCTAGTTCTTCCGCTTTTTGGCGAAGGATCGGATTGCCGAATTCAGTTACTTTCATTGGAGTTCGACGGATTGACCGGCTTCTAATGCGATTAATTCAAAAGGTTGCTTATAGCGTTCGATAAGTCTGCTATAAAAATCCGGGTTGGCACCAAAACTATCATAATGTATGGCTATCGCCTTTTCGGCAGATACCTGGCGCCCAAAACTAAAGGCGTCTTTAGGCGATACATCCGGGCCGGTTATCGGCAGGGCCAGATATTTTACGCTAAGTCCCTCCAACTCAATGCCATCACCAGGGTGGAAAAAAGTACCATTTATCAAATATCCTGTATTCTGCGGCCCGGCGCTGCCGTCCGGCATCAGGCAGTGCGGTAATTCTACGGCCTTTATCTCAAAGCTGCCTATTTTCTCGGTGTCGCCATGGTTTATTATATTCGGTTTGCCGCTCATTTGCTTCGCCGTGCTTTCATTGGCATAAACCGGAATCAAGAAAGAATATTTGTCCGCTTCATCTTTATCAAAATGATCAGCGTGCTCGTGCGTGAAGAAGATAGCATCCAGTTTGCCTAATTTATCGATGCTTCGTTTCTGGCCGAAAGGTACGGCTCCAGGATCTATTAAGATCCGGCTATTTTCTAACTCTATAAGCAAGCAGCTCTGCTCAAACTTTGTTATCTTCATATCTTTATAATATCAAGTTTTGGGCGCAAGCCTTAGGCGGCGATGACGGATATTTAGTCATTATTTTCTTTGAACCAATCTCGAGCTGTTTGTTCGTCTATTTTGATCTGCCTGGCAGCTTCATCCAGGCTTGAAAATTCATGGACATCTCTTATCTTATGAATAAGTTCAATGGATATTTCCCGGCCGTATAAATCCATCTTTGGAAAATCCAATATATGGCATTCGATAAGATCTTTTTTATCCTGGGGTATGTAAAATAAGACATTTAGGTCTTTTAAATTGTTCTGGTCGCTTGGGTCTAAGTCGGCAAAACCTGCATATATACCCGGTTTTATATTGTGGTCCACATGCAAATTAGCCGTCGGAAAACCTATTCGCGTGCCTTCTCTTTTGCCTCTTATAACTTTGCCGACAAATCTCATAATCAACCGTATATATTTAATATTACCAGCGCGAACACCACAATAACCGCGCCGATTCGCTTATGCAGAGAAAGTATTTCCTTATCAAAAATCCTGCTCAATAAAGCGGCGGCTAGCGGCTCCGCTGACGCTATGGAAATAATGATTACCACGCTGCCGACTAATGTTCCGCCCACTATAAAAGATAATGATCCCAGCGTGACGATCAAGCCGGCTAACAATGCTCTTTTATGCTTCAGCGATTTCGATATAGCTTCAACTTTGCGCTCACTGGCAGCCACAAGCAACAGGGCAAAAATAAAAATACTTATATTGCCCACGACATATAAAGTCTGCCACGAAGCTTCATCTACTATGCTATTTAATACGACATTGCCTATTCCCCACAGCACTCCTGACAATAAAGCCATTTTTTTATCAAAGCTTAGGTCAAATAGCTTTGTTTTCTTCTGTCCTTCATAAGCCACCAGGAAAACACCCGCTACTATCAATATTATCGAAACAATCTGCGCAAGCTTGAAGCTCTGGCCTAAAAATATGGCCGAAAGGACCACTAGATAAAGCGGATATATACTTTGAAGAGGTACGACTACTCCTGTAGGTCCTTTTGATAAAGCTTTAATAAAAGCTAGGAATGCCAACGAAAAAATTGCGCTTGCAAGTACCGCCAGAGATATATGCTTCCAGTTATCCAGAGCAGTATCGGCAAAGAGCAATACAAGAATTGCCAGCGGTAAAGATACCGACTGTACGGCAAAATTAACCTGGAAACTGCTGAAGCCCCGGCGGCTGCTTTCTCCCAGAAGCCATGCTCCGCTTCCCCATAGGATCAGGGTGACTACTCCGAAAAAACTGGAAGTTAATACTTCATTCACCGTTTAATGATACAACTATTTCTTTTTTGTACGTCTGTTTTTGGCATATCTTCTACCAAGTTCGCCCAAGCCCGCCTGGCCTATGTTAAACGCTCCGTAAGCAGCAAGTGCGGCGGCAACAGCAGGAGAAACCAGAACCGATCCAGCTAAAGCCGCGGCTCCCACAGCCGCATTGAAGTTACGGTACCAGCGACTACCTTTCTCCAGTCCGCCTTCTCCGCTAAATTTTACTTTTTCTGCCATAACAACATTATAGCTTCATTTCATTAACCAGGCCGGCGCGCAGGAGACTAATTGTTGAGTATTGTGGGATTTATCTGGATTATACGGTCATCTTCAGGACCAGGATCGCCGCGCCCATCGGTATTTGAAGTTGATATAAGCAATAAACCGGCCGAAGTTAGAAAAACAGACCTGAGCCTGCCGAAGTCTTCGGCAAAATGAGATCTCAGCTCAAGGGAATTATCAGCTTTTATCTTCGCCTGGTATAAAGTTTGCCCACGCAGCCCGGAGAAATATAGAGAGCCTTTATAATAGGCGAGTCCGCCTGGAGCCCAAGTTTCATTATCGCCAGATTCGACTACCGGCTTTTCCATGCCTTCCCTGGCCTGATAGCCCTTGATTAGGGGCCAGCCGTAGTTTGCGCCTTTTTTAATCAGGTTTATCTCGTCATTTCCGGATGAAGTACCGGACGGCCCGTGCTCGGTGGACCACAGCCGGCCTTTATCATCCCAAGTTAAACCTTGCGAATTGCGATGTCCATAGGAATAAACGGCATTTTCGAATGGATTATCAGCTGGAAGAGTGCCGTCATCATTCAGGCGAAGAATTTTTCCATTCAAGCTGCTAGTATCTTGGGCGCTTGCTTCGTTTCCGGCATCGCCAGTCGTTATGTATAGCTTTTTATCTGGTCCGAAAGCCAGAAACCCACCGTCGTGCACACGGGATCCGGCTATATTCTCTATTATGACTTTTCTATCCGATAGTTTGTCATTTTTATATACGTAGCGTTCCACCCTGTTTGTCAGAGAGCCGCTATCATTAGTCGTCAGATAAACATAAATATAACCGGTTTTCGCAAATTCCGGATGCAAAGCAAGGCCGAGAAGCCCTCCCTCGCCTACATGCTCTACACCTTCTTCGCCGAGAACCTGCCCCGCAACCGGGCGA
>CAMLDK010000053.1 GCA_946478995.1 uncultured Candidatus Saccharibacteria bacterium
AGCCCGGATGATTCTGCTACGCAGTGGGGTTGGCTTGAGGAAAACTGGCAAAAAATAAATCCTACCACCACAAAGGATCTGGAGCCGGGAGATGTAGCTATAAATGGTGACCATACTTATGTATATGTTGGTAAAATCCCAGGATTTAACAGTACGATTGCCTCTGCTTCATATAGTACAACCGGTCTAAGCTGGAGATCTCCTATGGCTGGAAAAGAAGCCCCCGCGGACTCGGATTATAGTTGGTATAGGAAGAAATAAGGATGCAAGGACAAAATCGACGCAAAAAACTTATGATTATCATCGGCGTAGCTATTATTGCTTTTCTCCTCTATCAATTAATCATTTTTTTCTCCAGGCAAGGTGAAACAAAGGTAGAAATAATAGTTGTCCCCGATGATTCCGCAGTATCTGTAAATAATGAGACTATAAAAGGTAAAACCTTATACCTCGGGCAGGGCGACTATACTTTCTCTGCTACAAAAGACGGCTGGACTACAGACACCCAATCCGTGCAGGTTGGTAAAGACGCGCTACAGGTCGGTTTAATCCCAGAGCCAAGCTCCGAGGAGGTAAAGCAATATCTGAAAGATAACCCCAATATCCAGCTTCAGCGCGAAGCCATAGGAGGGTTAAGAGCTAATCTTAAAGGCCAAAAAATACAAGATCAAAATCCTCTAATAGAATTCCTGCCGTACTCTCAAGAATCACCGCCTTTTAGCATCGACTACGGCCTGTCAAAAGAGCGAAAGGGCGATATATTTTTGTTAATAAGCGACAGCACCCCCAATGGGCGGGAAGCTGCTATGGACTGGATACGGCTGCAAGGGGTAGACCCTACCGATTTAGAGATCTATTTTTCAGACTTTCCTAATCCGCTGGCACCAAAGGAAGAGGAGCATACCCACTAATGAATACTAAAGGTAAAATCTTTCTTTTCTTATTCGGTTTGGTCTTGCTTATTCTAGCGTGGCTCGGAGTCCGTCATTTCCTAGCGCTGGGCACACTGGTTGTAAATTACGAAAACATAAATTCAATTTCTATTTATGGCGTTGATGGTTTGGACAGCCATGGTGATGCTGATGAAAAGCCCGTAAAAACAATTGGTCGCTCCGGAGAGGAAATAAGCCTGGAAAAGGGCAGTTATATCCTGCAGTATGATGCAGCAGACAATTACCAAGATCATTTTGTCGCGATAGAATTAAATGAAAAGCGACAAACTGTCAACATTTCACCGGAACATAGCCAGGAATATTTTGACAAAATTTTGGACAGCGAAATAGACAGCATTGACAAGGTCATACAAGAAAAATATCCGAAAACTAAAAGTCTTTATGAGATCCAAAGGGGCAGCTTATATAAAGATGGTGAGTGGTACGGCACAACCCTGTTATATAAAGGGGGCATTAGAGGCGACAACTTCCTCAAAACAGATACTTTAAGGATTATTCTAAAAAAAGAAAACGGGCAATGGGCTATAAAAACCAATCCCCCGAACATCTTATTTAACAAATATGCTTATCCGGACGTTCCCGAAGACATCTTGCGAAGCGTAAATAACCTGTCTCCTACGCCCAGCCAAGAAAATCTATAGTAGTTTAATTTTTTACAGGGCGATTATCTGGGCTTTTTGGGAGAAACTTTTTTGGACAATATCCGCGTCGGTAGTAGTAATGACCGCCTGATATTTCTTAAGATAGTTCGTAAGCGACCGACGGCGTGATCCGTCCAGCTCGCTAAAGACATCGTCCAGTAAAAACAATGGTTTTTCGCCTGTGGACTCCTCTAAAATCTCCAGTTGTATGATCTTTAGAGCGAGTATGAGCGTCCGTACCTCCCCGCGCGAAGCATAACCGGCGGCAATATTGCCATTCAGAAAAACCAGGAAATCATCACGGTGCGGCCCTGCTCCGGTAAACCCCCTCAACCTATCTTCAGCCATATTATTTTCTAATTTTTTGAGGAGCTTCGCCGAGTAGTCCCCGCTGGTTGGTACGCTACTTTTGTATTCCATGCGAAGCAAGCTTTCCTTATGGGCTATTTTGGAATAAGTTTCGCTTATTTTCTGGTTAATTCTTGCTACTGTTTCGAGTCTTTTTTGGACAATTTTGCCGGCTAGTTCGCTTAGTCTTAAGCTCCAGACAAAAAGCTGGCTTTCGTCGTCCGGATCAAACTTCAAAAGTGCGTTGCGCTGGGCAAGCGCTCTTTTATACCTGGACAAATAAGCGGAGTAGTCTTTCAGGTTTTGCGAAATAAGCTGGTCAAAATAGTTTCTGCGTGCCGAAGGGTCGTCTTGGAGCAGGAACAGGTTGTTAGGCTCAAAAAGCACGGCCGGGCTTCTCTGCGCAAAAGGCAGCCGCTTATAAGTTCTTTTGTCTATCTCATAAGTCAGCTCGAGTTTGTTCTGGCTGTTCGTAATTTTCAGTGTCCTAAGCTCATTCCTGTCCGTGTGGGCGTCGATTCTAGCCCAGGTCTGGCCGTTTTTCACTAGGTCGTTTTTTCCCCTATAGGCGCCTGTGTTAAGTATTAAAAGAAGAGATTCTATCAGGTTGGATTTTCCTACGGCGTTCGGGCCTACGACTATGTTCACTTGCGGCGACAACTCGAAAGAGCTGTCGGTGTAAGACCTATAATTCTGCAGTCTTATGTCTGTCAGGGGCATGTGTAGTATTCTACTTTGGTTTAGATATTCTTATTAGTCCGGAATCAGCTTTTTAGCGGCATGATTATGTGCTTGTAGTCGTCTCCGCCGGTTTTTTTGATGATAAAAGGCTCTAATTTTTGGTTGAAACCTATGAATATTTCTTCACCGTCCGTGGCATTGAGAGCGTCCATTATAAACCTGGAGTTGAGGGTGATCTTTCCTGAACCCCTAGCTTCTTTTGCGGTGGTTTTAGCTGAGTTTTCGCCCACCTGAGAGGCCGGGGAGGTAATGTTTATCTCGCCGCTTCCTTCGTCTACTTCTAAAATTACGCTGCCGCCGGTTTCGCGGGCAAAGAGGCTGGAGACTTTGGTTATATTAGCCAGCTCGCTTCGTGAAACGATAGCCGATGTCTCAAATTTGGTCGGTATCAGTTTCTTATAGTCTGGGAATTTGCCGTCTATCAATCTGGTCACAAGTTCGGCGTCGCCGGTTTTGAAAAGTATTTGCTGTTCGTCGCTGATTATCTCAACCTCTTCCGTGGATGTATCCAGAATCCGAAGCAAGTCCTGCAGGGAACTCGCTGGTACAAGGGCGTTGATGTCTTCCTTAACTTTGCCTAATACTTTTTCCGCTAAGCGGTAGCTGTCTGTAGCTACTACGAAAAGCTCGTTGTTTTCCGTGTGGAAGCTTACGCCGGTTAAGACCGGCCGCGCCTCATCGCCGCTTGCGGCGACTATTGTCTGGTTCAGGGCTTTCTTGAGCGATTCGCTGTCTGTCTTCCATTTCTGGCCGTTCTTTATTTTTGGCATTACCGGATAGTCCTCTGCGGACGTGCCGTTGATGGTCGACTTATGCTGGTCCGTGCTGACTTTCAGCTTATTGTCTTCTAGTTTGAGCTCTATTGTCCCGGGGGGCAGGCTGGAGATGAAGTCCTGTGTCAATCTGGCCGGTACTGTTATAGCTCCCTCTTCGGTTACTTTTGAGCCGATGTATTGGGTTATGGCTATATTCAAGTCTGTTGCGGCGATACAAAGCCTGTTGTCCACTGTCTTTATCAGGACATTGGAGAGTATGGGCAGGGTATTTCTGGCGGTAGCTATCCTGGCAACATTATTTAGTGCCCTTGAAAGATTTTCTTGTGTAACTTGTAGTCTCATAACGCTCCTAAATTAATTCTTATATATTTAATTCTTTGTAGTAGTTTTGGCTGTGGAGAATATGGAAAAACGGAAAACATAGGTGTTAGAAAGTTACAAAGCCTGTTTAAAAATCCTCGGAAAAAACTGTTAAAAAAACTGGATAAAACAAAAAATCCAAAAAGAGCCTGTTTAAAAGAAAGGCTGTCCGTGGAAAAGCCAGCATATAAACACATGTTGTCCGCAGCCAAACCACAAGATTTAAACATTCAAACGCTCCTTGATCGACGAAATTGCCGCTCGCACCTCTTGGTCGAAAGCCTGTTCTTTTTCTATTTTCTCAACCGAATGGATTGCAGTCGTATGGTCTTTCCGGCCAAGCTCCCTGGCAACCTTGGGGAAGCTTAGATGCAACTCGTTCCTTATGATATACATGGCTATTTGCCTCGGTACGACAATTTCCTTGTCCCGCTTAGGGCCGGTGAGCTCTTCAACCGAAAGATGAAAATAACGAGCTGTTTTCTCTACCACCTGCCTGGCTGTGATGTGGCGCGTGCGTTGCTTCTGGCCGAATAGAGCTACAGCTACCTCAAGCGTCGGTTCGATAGAGCGCATATCGCAAAACGCCACCAATTGGTTAAGAACGCCCTCAAGCTCGCGGATATTATTCTGTACATACCCCGCCAAGTGTTCTACCAGGTCATGAGGCAAAGATATATTATGCTGGTTTGCTTTGCTTTGGATAATCACACACCTGGTCTCAAAATCAGGGGCCTGCATATCAATCGCCATACCCCATTCAAACCTTGAGCGCAGCCTGTCTGTCAGGGTCGGGATGTCCTTTGGTCTTGTGTCGCTGCTGATGATGATCTGTTTGTTTGCCTGGTGCAGGGCGTTAAACGTATGGAAAAACTCTTCCTGGGTCTTTTCTTTGCCGGCTATAAACTGGACATCGTCGACTATCAGAACATCAGCACCCCTGTAGTATCCGGCAAAATCAGTGTTCTTTTTATAGCGGATAGCATCTAGAAATTCCTGTACGAACTGCTCGGTGGAGATATACACTACGCGGGCCGAAGGGTTTTTGCTGTTTATAGCATTGCCTACAGCCTGTATAAGGTGGGTTTTCCCTATACCGACACCGCCATATAGGTAAAGAGGGTTATATTTTTTCCCAGGTGAGCTTGCTACCGCCTGACACGCCGCGTAAGCCAGCTCATTGCCCGAGCCTACTATAAAGTCCTCAAAGATATACTTCTCGTTTAATCCATGCCTGTATGAATGTGTGAGGCTTGTTGTCTTTGATGTGCTTAGCCCAGAACTGTCTGTTTGCCTATGGTCCGAGTGCGCCGTCAATATTATCGGCTGGTCCTCAACCCGCCTATGAAGGGGGGAAGCGGGCAGGATTTTGTATTCTATGGTTTTTGGCGTTACACCGTTTTTCTCAAGAGTCTCTTTTATAAGTTCGTCGAATCTTTTTTCGAGCTGCTGTTTTATAAAGATGTTTGGAGCGCCTATCACCACCGCTTCATCATCTATTTGGAGTAACCTGGTGTTCTTGAACCAAGTTACGAAATTGCCCTGGGACACTCCTAGTTCGATTTCCCCCAATACCGTTTGCCATAACACAGCAGTGTCCAAGATTTACCTTCTCCTTTTTTGGTTTCTTCAGTCCATGATAACCAACAAACCCAAAGTTTTCCACAGTAATTTTTAAAACGGCTCACATTTCATCAAAAAATCGCTAACAAGAGTAAATTTATACACACCAGAAAACTCAATCTGTTAAGCTGTGGATAATGCAAACTTAAAAGTGGAAAAAACGACAAGAGTTTTGGATTTCCATTGTCAAAACAACATTTTCCAACTAATATTTAACTCATGCCGAAACGAACTTATCAACCAAAGAAGCGCAAACGGGCAAGAGAACACGGATTCTTTAAACGAATAGCTACAAAGGCCGGCCAAAAGGTGCTGAAGCGCCGCAGGCTCAAGGGCCGCAAAAAGCTTTCCGCTTAGAAATAACAAGCTTTACTAGGTGGGCGTTAGGATTTACGCTTAGTTTATGATACCCAAGAAAAACAGGTTTATTGGCAAAAAGGCAATCGACCGTGTCTATAAGACTGCCAGGCCGGTACGCTCAGACGCATTTAATATAAGAGTAAAAAAAGCAAATATAGACGGCTACCGGCTTGCGGTTGTCGTCAGTAAAAAAGTCAGCAAATCCGCAGTAGTGCGCAATCGTATCAGGCGGCGGATATTTGAACATGTGAGGAAAAATATTCCCTCGGGGGATATCCAAGGCAAAGAAATAATAGTCACCGTCTTTGAGGGGTCAGCCGCTTCAATAGGTGCAGAAGATTTAAGCAAGAGGCTAAACAAGCTTTTTAACAAGGCGGAGCCAAATAAGCCGACATAGTCCCATATGGTAAGCTAGAACATAGCAGTTATTCGGGTTTTTATCCGTAAGCTTTAGCAGCCATTAACAGTAAACGGAGATAACTAATGTTTGACAAGTATCTTATACAGCCGGTTTTCAACCTGTTGGAGACCATATATGCCATTATTCCTCATCACGACTTAGGCATAGCGATCATCATCTTCACGGCGAAACCGGACGGGAGCATCGACTACTGCAACCGTCAGTTGACGGAGTTCACAGGGCTGCCGTGCGAGCAGGTCTGGGCGGCTGGCCGCGCACCTTTCACTCATCCGGACGAAGCGGAAGATGACGATCGCCTGTGGCGCCGCTCGATTGAGACCGGAGAACCG
>CAMLDK010000054.1 GCA_946478995.1 uncultured Candidatus Saccharibacteria bacterium
TGCTACAACTGCTACATCTTCGGGAGAATGTTTGGCCAGGCTAGCTTTGAGGGCCGCCTCGATTTCGCCGAAACTCTTTTTTAAATCCGTCTTTAAGCTTATATCCTGATCAATAGACGGGTATCTCGCTATCGGCTTATAGTCCGATGTGTCTTCCGGCCGCGACTTGGTAACCGTAGACAAGAAAACCTCGAAACCCGCACATTTTTCCGGCAACTTGAATTTCTTATATACTTCCTGCTTGAATTCGCCGACGACCCCCAGGGGCCTACCGCCTGCCAGTGCCACCGCGCTCCGCATGTCATCAAACGGAGCCAGCATAGCTGAAGCCATTTTGTGCTTTGCCAGCATGGTTTTGCTTGGGCGCTCATAAGTAATATCAAAACTATCCGGATAAAGCTGCGAGAAGAAATATTTCGCCTGGAAATAATCTCCCGTCATAATACCGGCTACTCTTCCCAGCTCCGTAGGTATGCCATCTTTGCCAATTTCGCTCTTGCCATGCACCTTGCCAATCTCAAAAAGCGCGAAGTTATTGAATCCGGCCTTTATATTCGGATGTACTTTTTCTATCAGGCTGGGCATTAGGCTCAATCGGTAATACTGCAACTCCGGGCTTAGGGCGTTCTTGATCTTAAAGGCCAGCTCGCTGTCCTGGCCTGATGATTCCAGCAGTTTCCGGTGAACGAAACTGTAAGTCAACACCTCGTTCGCGCCCAAACTACTTAAGCGGAAACGTACCCACTGCTTAGCCAGCAATTCTTCATCGACGACTGCCGGCGAAGCGGTAATCTTCGGCAGCTCTAGCGGCAAATTATCGTAGCCGTAGAGCCTGCCAACCTCTTCTACGATATCTTCTTTTATTTCAATATCCGTCCGCCAAAAAGGAGCTTGGACCACTATGACCGAGCCGCGGGTTATCTCGGCCTTGAATTCAACATTCCGGAGTATATCGACTATTTCCTCAGCCTTGAGATCCAACCCAAGCCTGGAGTTAATATAGTCCCTATCTATCTGAATCGCCGGATTGTCTTTGAGCTTGGATTTCTGGTCGTTGATCTTTCCGGCCACATTGCCGCCGGCTATAGAGCTTATCTGCTCAATCAGCCTGTTGACCACTATCCTGTTCTGATGCGGGCTCTGGCCCTTGCTGAAGCGGGTAACGGCATCGGTGAAGATTCCGTGGGACATGCTGGTACGGCGCATAGTGAACATATCCCAAGTAGCAGCCTCGATGATTATATTCGTGGTACTCCCGTCCACTTCTGTTTCTTTACCGCCGATCGCTCCGCCCATAGAGACTATGGTTTTATCGGTAGCTACAACCATGTCTTTTGGATTAGGCTTAATGGTTTTATTGTTGAGCAAAGCCAATTTTTCGTCTTTTTTCGGATGCCGCACCACTAAAACGGCATGGTCTTTGCCGGACAACGCTTTGACTTTGTCATAATCCCATATATGGTTCGGCTGGGCGGTTTCCAGCATTATATAATTGCTGATATCCACTATATTATTGATAGATTTGATTCCCGCTTTTGCTAGTTTGACCTGCAGCCAAAGCGGACTTGGGCCGACTTTGATATCGCTCATAGTTACAGCCGTGAAGCGAGGAACTAGTTCTGGGATTTCATTGCGTATTTCCAGTTCAAGCTCCCTAGCCTCAACCTTTGGAGCTTTATCCGCGTCCAGGTACCAGCCGGGCGATTGGAACTTCTTCCCCTGTATTCCCGCGACTTCCCTGGCCACTCCCAGCACCCCGAAGCAATCAGGCCTATGGGTAAACATCTTATTCTCTATGTCAATGACCAAGTCATCAAGCCCGTACTCCCGGCCAAAGTCATCGCCGGGCTTGCCTTCTTCCAGAGTAATAATACCGTCATGATCGTCATTTATGCCCAGCTCATGGCCGCTGGCAAGCATGCCGTTGCTAATCTCGCCGCGGATTTCCCGGGCCTCTAAGACAAAAGGGTCTTTATCATAGGTAGCCGGTACGATCTTGCCCGGAGGTATCCAGGCGACCAGCTGGCCTTCGCGCACGTTCGGCGCCCCGCAAACAACCTGGACCTTGCCTTTGCCGCTATCTATTTGACAGATTTTGAGCTTGTCGGCATTCGGATGTTTGCTGCAATCTACGACTCTGGCTATTACGATCCCTTCATATTTTTTAGCCAGGTCAATGGTTTCCTCTATCTCACCCAACTGGGAGCCGATTTTTTCAATCAGTTTTTTGCCGGATAACCCGATATCCGTATACTCTTTCAGCCAATTAACGCTTACCTTCATTTGAACTGCCTCAAAAACTTTAGGTTTGCGGAATTAAAATGGCGTATGTCTTCGATGGCGTATTTCATCATCGTCAGACGCATAGTGCCGACTCCCCAGGCGAAGCCGGTGTAAATCTCCGGGTCAATCCCGGCCATAGACAGAACGTTGGGGTGGATCATGCCGCAGCCCAGGATCTCAATCCAGCCGGACTGCTTGCAAACATTGCAGCCCTTGCTGTCGCAGAACGGGCAGCTCATAGACAACTCGAAGCTCGGTTCGGTAAAAGGAAAGTAGAAAGGCTGGGTCCGTACCTCCAGTTTCTTACCGTAATATTCCTGCAGAAAGGTCTTTAGCGTAGCGATCAGCATGCCGGCATGCACTCCTTTATCCACGTATAGCCCTTCCAGCTGGTCAAGCGTATGCTCGTGCGTGGCATCAACGTCTTCATTCCTAAAAACCCGCCCGGGTATGACATAAGCTATCGGCTTGCCTTCCTTCAATAAATCCTTATTGTCAGCCAGGACACGGTTCTGCATGGTACTGGTATGCGCCGGGGCGACCAGCGGCTTGCCATTTTTATCGGTTTCTTCCGTCATAAACGTGTCCCAATCATCCCGGGCCGGATGTCCTTCCGGGAAATTCAAGCTGGTGAACATATGCCAATCATCATCCAGCTGGCGCGACTCGAGCGAGCTGAAGCCCATACGGGCAAAAATATCAATCAGCTTCCGGCAGTCGGCCATAAGCGGATGGATAGAACCCTCATCGGCCCGAAATGGTCCAGGCCTATTTGCAAAAACGGTATTAACATCCCAAGGCGCAGTAATATCTATAGATGGTTTATTGCTATTCTTATCTTCTGAATCAGCCAGGATTTCCTCGATAGCACCCCTGAGGAGGTTTAATTCCTTGCCGTAGGCGGGCTTTTTATCCGTACTGATGGTTTTGATCTGGTCGGCAAGACTTTTGAACTCCGCGCTCCTTAGAACCGAGCGGTCGCCCTTTTTTGCACGCTCCAGCAGCTCAGCGCGGATTTTATCGTCGATCATTAGAGATATTGTACCAAAGAAGTCTTTTATTTTAGCGAATCGTATATGGCCGCCAGCTGGTCGAGCATTTCCTTGGCGGTTTTTTCATATTTTTCAGCTTCAATCAGCTTATCACCGTCAAAAGCTTTCTTTACCTGCTGGATGCCGACTATAGACGGGGCCACCCGCCAGCGCATAATACGGATTGTATTACTCAGGCTATCAATCGCTTCCTGGGCTCCGCGCGTACCATAACCGACAATGCCGAACGGCTTATCCAGCCACTCTTCGTAAAGATGATCTATAGCGTTCTTCAGAGGCGCGCTGACCGCGCGATTGTATTCCGGCATGATGAAGACCACCGCTCCGGAACTATCAATCACATCCGACCAAGCCTGGACTTTAGGGTCGGGATATTTTTTATTGCGGTCACTAGGCTCTACTTCATCTGCAAAAAACGGCAGGTCATATTCCTTCAAATCCGCCAGCGTCGTCTCAAACCGCGGATCAGCTTTAGCTATCGGCAGGAACCAGCCGGCGACCCTTTCCCCCCGGCGGCCTGCGCGGGTCGAAGCCAAAACTACTGTCAGCTTTATCTTTGCCATAGATAATTATTATAACAAGTGAGAAAATAAATGCATGGCAAACTTTAGCTTTGATATTGTCAGTGATTACGACAAGGCCGAAATGAACAATGTTTTCGATCAGTCTAGAAAAGAGCTGTCGAACAGATATGATCTGAAAGGGACTTCAGCCGGTTTGGACTGGCTTAACGCCGATAAATCCGGGCTTATCGTAACCGGAGACAATGACTATCATATTGAAGCCATCACGGATATAGTCCGCAAAAAGCTGGCAGCCAGAAACCAGAGCCAGAAAATTTTAGACACATCAAAAGAGCCAGTTGCCTCCAATCTGAAGATAACCAAGGAAATAGCCTTCAGGTCGGGGTTGAAAGGCGATGATGCCAAAAAGATTACAAAGTTGTTGCGCGATAAATTCCCCAAGGTAAAGGCCCAGATCCAGGGAGAAGAAATCCGTGCCACCAGCCCTAAGAAAGATGAGCTTCAAGCCGTCATGCAACTTTTAAGAAGCCAGGATTTTGACTTTCCGGTTAGTTTTATAAACTTCCGCTAAGATTAGCGCTGTTCTATCGTGGATCTGGTATTTTCAATAAACGGGCCAACAAGCGGCACGGTATCGAACAGTGACAACAACCACAGCAAAACAGCTATCAAAACCGTTGCGCCCAAGACGCCGCCGGCGCCGGTTACGATTCCCCGCAGGAAGCTTTGCAGGTAAAAACTCTTCTTATCGATGTGCTCAGCTCTTATTAAAAGGTCGGTCAGGCGAGCTGCGTCTATTTCCAATTTCCGGGTTTGTGATTTTTTCTTAGCACCCATAACCTTTATAATAACAGTTAATAATCGTTATGCTTAAAACACAAAATAAACTTTATGAGGAAGCTAAAGAGGTATTGAGCCAAAATTACCGCGGCGGTTACACCGTGCCTTCTTCCGGACTCTATCCGCACCAGTGGCTTTGGGACAGCTGCTTTATAGCCATCGGCCTGCGTCATTACAATATAAAAAGAGCCAGGGATGAGCTTGTCAGCTTAAAAAACAGCCAATGGCAGAACGGCATGCTGCCGAATATCACCTTTCACAGCACTAATCTGAATTTTGACGACGAACTGTGGGACAGCCAATGCAACAGATTCGCCCCGAAAACCGTAAAGACGTCGGGAATCACCCAGCCGCCGATGCTGGCCGAAGCCATCTATAAAGTCGGCTTGAAGCTTAAACCTCAGGAACGCAAAAAGTTTTACGAGGAGATGATCGACTGTCTGGTGCGGTACCACCAATGGCTTTATCTGGAGCGTGATCCGCACGGTACCGGCCTGATCTCGCTGGTGCACCCTTATGAGTCCGGCCTGGATAACAGTCCGGTCTGGCTGGCAGCGGTCCACCGGTTGAAATTCCCTTGGTGGATCAGGTTCTTCCGGATCAAAAATTTCAAAAAATTTTTCAACTACTTCCGGCGCGACACCAAACGGGTTGCCGAAAGCGAGCGTATCAGCTTGTCTGACGCTGCAGAATATTTCTATATATTAAAAAAGCTTAAGAAATACAAATACGACAGCCGGGAAATCATCCAAAAATCCAAACCGATAGTCGAAGAGGTGGCTTTTAACAGCCTCCTGGTCCGTGCCAACCAAAGGCTTAAGCTTATAGCCGGTGAAGTCGGGTACGGCCTGCCGCGGCACCTGCTGGACCAAATGCGTAAGACCGAACAGTCGCTGGAAAAATTATGGGACCCTAGGACGGAACGCTATTATTCGCGTTACCTTCGCAGTAAAAAGCCGATCAAAAAACCTACTATTTCTAGTCTGCTGCCGCTTTATGCAGGCAGCGTTTCACGTTCGCGCGCCGAGGAACTTGTCGGCCAGCTTAAAGACCACATGAGTTTTTCGCCGCACTATCCCGTTCCATCCGTACCGGTCAATGCAAAGGGTTTCAACCCGAACAACTTCTGGCAAGGACCGGCCTGGGTCAATACCAACTGGCTGATCATCGAGGGACTGCGTGATTATGGATATTTAAGCGAGGCTAAGGAGCTCAAGCAACAGACTATCAGAATGGTCAGTGAAGCCGGTTTTTACGAGTACTTCTCTCCATTTGACGGGCACGGCAAAGGCGCGCCAAACTTCTCCTGGACTGCCGCCCTTACCATCGACCTTATCAAATCTT
>CAMLDK010000055.1 GCA_946478995.1 uncultured Candidatus Saccharibacteria bacterium
GCTAATGCTTCAATCAGAAGATGATAAAGCCGTTTCTGAAGCCTTAGACCGGTATAAGAAATCCGCGCAAATCACCGACCTGGCCAGCGAGCAAAGAAGCATGATTCTGGGCACCGCCGTAAAGAACGGTGTCGCGGATATAGATAAGGTTTTCGATGAATATGCTTCAACCGGCAGGAGTGATGTCCAACGGTCGATAGCATTAGGGCTTACCGCCGCGAAAGACCCCTCAGACATAAAAAAGATTATTGACAGGTCAATCGGGGCTAATGGAGCCGTTAGAGTCCAGGACATACCCATGTGGTTCGCTTACCTGATGAGGAACCCATACAGCAGAGATATGGCCTGGGACTGGCTGGTTGAGTCATGGGACGAACTGTCGAAGAAATTCAGCGGCAATAAGTCGCTTGACCGGTTCGTGATTTATTCTTCCGGTCCGCTATGCACGCCTGAATCCCAAGGAAAGTTTAATAAATTTTTTGCCGATAAAACCGATGAAATCGCTATAAGCCGGCCGATCGCCATAGCCGAGGGCGAGATAAAAGCCCGTGTCGCCTGGCGCGAACGCGAGCTTCCCTCTCTTAAAAAATACCTACTAAAGCATTCCTAGATTATCCTACCTAGTTTGAATATACATTTGCCACAAGAGAACGTTTCGCTTGTGATTAATAATTTATCACAAGCTGCACTTGGCCCTCACGGATTCTCTTGTGTGCAAAGTATATTCTTCTAGCTGGATTGGCCGACACTGTCGGTGTTGAAGTTTACGAACGGTACGTAAACATCCCATGCCTTTTGCTCGTTTTCAGATAATTTACCTGCCGCATCCGCCCATTTTTTAACCAAATCCCCGTCAACTTTCACTTCTTGACCCTCATTTAGTTCCCCGCCATTAGCCTCTTTGGCCAAGTTAGTTTCGGCAAAAACTATACCGGCTGGAGATATATTGACGTTATTATCTATCCCGTAAGTCTGGATTGCTTTGCGGGCGATCTGCGTATAGGTATCGCCCTGCTGCGCAGTATAGGTATAATCTGCCTGCTCGGCTGGCGCGTCCTGCCCGTCAGACGCCGCATCCTGCGCGACAGCCCTGGTTGCGGTCAATGCCTGATAAGCAAGCACTGCAAATAAAGCCACGCTTACCGCCAAAACCGAAGCAAATGAAATTTTTATTGTTTTATACATTTTTACCCTCTCTTTTTTTGCCCGCCCTTTAATTTACTTAAGCAATTATACCAAAGCTTACAAAAATGTAATATTTTTGACAAAAATAAGATATTATTCTATTATTAATACAATTTTAAGAAATGAGAAAATGCGACAAGGAATAGAAAACCAGCCTGTTCTGACAGGTGAAGCCGAGCCTGATTATCTAGCCAAAGGTGCTATAGCCTTTGGCAATTTGCTGACGGATACAAGACCGAAGCTAGGCCGTATTATAGGCGCTTATATAATCGGAAAAGCCGACTATCAAAGTACAGCTTTAAGCGCGGCGACCGGAACCGTAGCCGCCGGGGACGCCGGGGACGGTTTCTTCATCAGATGGGGCAAAAAGCGGCTAGGGTTAGAGCCGGATCCAGATGGTGCCCGCAAAGACGATATTAACGATAAAGAATGGGCAAAAAGATTATTAGAGGCCTTTATAGTAAGGGCTCTGCTGAGCAAAGATTATAAACAAGCACTTTTTTTGTTTGCCAGCAAGGTGGCAATAGATACGAGAGATGGTATTATTACAGACTTAAGAGATGAAGCCCAGCAACTAGACGTAGATGTTAAAGCCGGTCCTTGGGGTAAAGGAAAAACAGGCCTGCAAAACCTGGTATTCACCGGCCAGACAGGCCGCGGGGCAAAGACAAAAAATGGCAGAAAAGCTTTCTTCATATCGCAAACCGCAGCAACTTTATTATCCGGTTTCAGCGGGTACAAGACCGGCCGCAAGCTTAAAAAGGGTATAGCTAAAGCCAGGCGGGAACAAAACTTAGCCTGAAATATCTTCAATAAAATCTATTGCAAAATCAGCGCCGGAGACTTCTGCCGCACTTAGTGTGTATTCGCCTTCCCAGTCGTTGATTTCCACCCAGCTGCGGGCCGCCAAGTCCATTTTTTGAAGCTTGCGGGCAGTTATGTAATCAAAACCTCCGCCTTGCAGGCCGGAACTGCGATATTTAACCTCAACAAAGTAAATGCAGTTGTCTTTTTTGGCCGCTATATCTATCTCGCACCACTTAGTTTTCCAGTTGCGGTCGATAATCTTATAGCCTTTTCCCGCCAGGAATTTCTCCACGGCGTCTTCAGCCGCCTGTCCGGAAAGATTGTGCCGGGCCATCATAGAAACGCTGCTACCGGCTTAAAACTGCGTCTATGCAACAAGCTCGGCCCGGATGAAAACAGGGCTTCCCTGTGTACTTGCGTACCGTAACCCACGTTCTTTAAAAAATTATAAGCCGGAAAATCCGCATGCCTTAATGACATATATTTATCGCGCATGACTTTGGCGATTATGCTGGCGGCGCTGACCGGGGGAACGGTCTGATCGGCTTTTATCAGGCACGATACGTTCTGATAGCCATCCAGGTAGTTAAAATTACCGTCAATAATAACCTGCGGGCATTCCGGTGCGTCTTTGATCGCCCGGCGGCAGGCTAATACATGTGCCGCGCTCAGTCCGTATTCATCTATTTCTTCCGCTTCAGCCCAGCCAAGCCCGGCAAATACGGCCTTATCAAAAATCTCTTTCGCCAGTTCCTCGCGCTTTTTTACAGGAAGTAGTTTTGAATCTTTTAAGCCCAGGACGGGTTCGCCTAAAATTACCGCGCCTATTACTAACGGGCCGGCCCAAGCGCCCCTGCCTACCTCGTCAATGCCAAGAATATAGCCCATGCTTAAGCTATATTCTAACAGGATTTTCAGATTGCTTTCTCAGCTAAAGATCATCCGGCGGACGTAAGGTCGACCGAGAAATGATTCATAGCCAAAGGCCCGATTTCAGCCGCGCCTTCATCTCGGATTCCCTGTTTTGTTAAGAGACCGGCTATGGTATCCGCTCCAGCCACTAAAACAACGGCGGTATGTTCCGCGGTTCCTGCCTTTTCAGCTACTTTTGACGCATAAGGTTTTATTTGGGCGGCAAGTTCGCCGCCGCCGGCATTTTCATCAGCCAGCATGTCCTTCATCGCGGCCGTGGGCGGAATAAAGTCGCGCTCAACCGAGTGACCGGCAATCCACGAATCTTCCAGTAATATGTCGGCAGTATGGTTGCTTCTTAGGCTGCCCGAAGATATCACCGCCAGCCGGCCGGAATCAGTTAATATTTGCCTTATGCCGTCCACGTTTTTGCGCAACTTTACAAAGAAATCCGTACCATTGAATGCCGGCTCGCCGCTTTCTTCAATTAGTATGACCTCGAATGCTGAAGCCCCGGGTTTATGTTTTGCCATTTATACAATTATACCATTAATACGCTGAATTGTAAATCATATTGCTTGCGCTTATTGCAAAAAACTGCATTTTAAGAGTATTATCAAGATATATAAATAAGGAGGGTTTAATGTTAAGTTATTTAGCGCATGCGGGATTAAGTGATTCCGGTACTTATCTAAGCAGCAGCGAGGTCTCAGTTAGCTGGGGGGCCATCGGCCTGGCTACGCTGGCCGCCATGGTCATAGGCTGGGTCTGGTATGGTCCGCTTTTTGGCAAACAATGGATGAAAGCGGTGGGACTGAAGAAAAAAGATATGGAAGGCTCCTGGTGGCCGATAATCGCCATGCTCGGCCTGTCTCTAGCGCAATCCGTGATCCTGGCGCATTTTACCGCCTATGCCGCAAACTTTTATTTTGACTTCGACGGCTGGACGGTCGGTGCGCTGACCGGTCTTTGGGCTTTTGCCGGTTTCGTAGCCCCGGTTCTGATCTCTAATACTATGTTCGCAAAGGGCTCGACAAGCTTGCTTAAGATAAATCTGGCCAACCAATTCGTAACGCTGCTTGTAATGGGCGTCATCTTAGGAAGTATTAACTAGGAAGCTACTTTTTTTCTTCAGACTTGGCTTCTGTGTTTGCTTCAGTCTTTTTTGAAGCGGCTTTCTCATCCTTTTGAACGTCTTCATCGGCTTTTGCTTCTGCTTGAGCGGGTTTTTCTGCCGGAGCTTCTTCAGCGGACGGATTCGCCTCGGCCTGCTTGCCCTCAGGATTTTCTGCTTTAGGCTCTTCTTTTATTTCAGGTTCCGGAACGTAATTAACCTTGTCCTGATCAAAATCCATAGCGGAAAGACGGGCGGATTTGCCGGTACGTTCACGCATATAGCTTAAGTAGTTGCGGCGGACTTTGCTTCTTTTCACTACTTCTATCTTCGTGACAAGCGGGCTGTGGACCAGAAATGATTTCTCTACCCCGATACCGCTGGCTATGCGCCTTACGACTATGGTAGAACTCAGGGAATTCTTACGCTTAGTCTGGATTACCAAACCTTCAAAAACCTGCACCCGCTCTTTATTGCCTTCGCGGATTTTCTGGTGCACGCGTACCGTGTCGCCGCTTTTTACATCTACGACATGCGGTTTTTTAAAACTCTTTTCGATTTCCTTTATCACTGACATAGATTAATGAATATATCACATCTGTTTAAAATAGTGAAGACTTTGAGCATTCCTCATCATGAAGTATATTAAATTGCTGTGAACTACAAAAAACGTGCCCTAAAAAAGCATAGGGAGCTAAAAGGCAAGATAAGCATCCAGCTGAAAGACCACTTGGATGACATCGACCAACTCAGTACCTACTACACGCCCGGTGTAGGCAGCGTAAGCAAATATATAGCTGAAAATCCGGATTCCGCGCGTGACCTTACCTGGCTCAATAATTCCGTGGCGGTCATAAGCGACGGCAGCTCCGTACTGGGACTGGGCAATATAGGGCCCCAGGCTTCGCTTCCGGTTATGGAAGGCAAGTGTATGCTATTCAAGAAATTCGCCGGCATAGACGCGGTACCGATAGTCTTAAAAAGCCAGAGCGCTAAGAGAATTGAAAAAACCATCAAGCAGATCGCTCCGTCCTTCGGCGGGATTAATCTGGAGGATATCGCCGCGCCAAAATGCTTTGAGATTGAGAACAACCTTAAAAACCAGTTGGATATACCCGTCATGCACGACGACCAGCACGGAACTGCCATAGTGGTCTTAGCGGGCTTGATCAATGCGATGAAGATATCCGGCAAAAGCCTGAAGAAATGCACGGTAGTCGTCAACGGCGTCGGTGCGGCCGGAGTCGCGATAATAAAATTGATCCATAAGTATGAACCTAAGGTTAAGATAATAGCCGTCGACAGCAAAGGTATTATCAGCAGCGACAGGAAGCATCTCGATTTTTCTAAAAAACACCTGCTTGAGAGACATACTATACTCGGAAACAAGCAAGGGCTCCTAGGGGATGCTATGAAAGGCGCTGATATTTTTATCGGCGTATCCAGGGCCAATGTTGTAGACGGGGCTATGGTAGGGTCCATGAACAAAGATCCGATAATTTTTGCTATGGCTAACCCTGATCCGGAGATACATCCGGACGAAGCTAAAAAAGCCGGCGCTTGCGTGATAGCTACCGGCCGCAGCGATTTTCCTAATCAGGTCAACAATGCCCTGGCCTTTCCCGGGATCTTCAGGGGAGCATTGGATAATCATGTCAACCGTATAACCAACAAGCACAAGATCGCGGCAGCCGAGACCATTGCCGGGCTGATCAAAAAACCAACGGCAGATAATATCATCCCATCGGTTCTGGACGACCGCCTGGTTCCGGCAATCGCCAAAGTCATAGTCTAAAAAGACAAATCTTCGCACTTGAGCGCCAGGTGCGATTTCTTTTTGAAAAACGGAGTAAAATGTACAAATGGTACATTGCATGAGTATCGCAAAAGAAAATCGTGTCCTGGCGGCAAGAAGCCAGCAGGGTTTCTAGCTCTGCT
>CAMLDK010000056.1 GCA_946478995.1 uncultured Candidatus Saccharibacteria bacterium
TGGTAAGCATCGATTAAATGCACCAGTAATTTCGTCCTCTCTACATGTCTGAGAAATTCATCGCCTAAGCCCTTGCCCTGGCTGGCTCCTTCTATAAGGCCCGGGATATCTGCAAATAATACGGTGGTGCTTTCATCAATATCCACTACTCCAAGGTTTGGCTGAAGCGTGGTAAACGGATAATCGGCGATTTCCGGCCGGGCATTGCTGGTAGTTGATAAAAAAGTGGATTTGCCGGCATTCGGCAAACCGACCAGCCCGACATCGGCTATAAGCTTCAGCTCAAGCACCGCCTCGAATTCTTCGCCCGGTTCGCCCAGCTCGCGAACCCGCGGCGCCTGGCGCGTACTGCTGGTAAAATGTGCGTTGCCGAAACCGCCTTTGCCCCCTTTGGCTACCAATATTTCCTGGCCGTCTTGTATAAGGTCGGCGATCGTCTGGCCGTTAACCGATATGACCGTACCGACAGGAAGGTCTATATACAAAGCGTTGCCGCTCCTGCCATGTTTTTTTCGCTTGCCGCCGTCTTTTCCGGGAGAGGCAGCTATATCTTTCTTATAGCGGTATTTAGCTAAGGTATTCTGATTATTGCTGGCCCGGGCTATGATGCTGCCGCCGTCGCCGCCGTCGCCGCCGTCGGGGCCGCCGCGGTCTATAAATTTCTCATGACGGAAACTTACTATACCGTCGCCGCCCTTGCCGGCTTTTAATTTAACTGAGACTTTGTCTACGAACATATATATTTAATAGCTTACCTTAAACAGTCCACGGTATACAGAGAAGGTTGATTTAGCGGCGATATATGAAGCGTTGGAAGTCCTGATGCGCAGGTACCCAGCCACTCCTGCCGACCGAGTTGAATCCGGCCAGACCGTTCATATCGGAATACTGAATCTGTAACTGTCCTCTATGCATCCTTACGTCCTCAACTATACCTACGTGTCCTGCGCCGCCATCCCGCTGAGCGATAGAACCGACCCGCGGGATCATACTTACCGACCAGCCCGGAGTTAATGCAGCATAATCATCCCAGGTACTGGCATTGCCCCAGCCTCCTGGAGCACCGCTTCTGGCTGAAGCGTAATACGTGCACCAGCCGTAAGCGTAATTATTACCGCCGTAAATCGGCGTAAAGCCGAAGGAGAAACTATTGACCGAGCCATAGGAGGGCGAGTTATTAGCGCGGCTATTATCGCCACTTTGTTCTTGCTGGACTACGGCATCCGGGATAATTATATATTCGCCGACTTTGAACTTATTGGTTAATTCGGCATCATTAATAGAGACTAAAGTCTGCTTATCAATCTCGAACCTGTTAGCTATAGATTCGGGCGTATCGCCTGAAGACACTTGATAGACCAATCCGTTCACCGGACTTATAAGCAGCTCCACGCCTACGGCGACATTATTTCCATCCAGATTGTTAGAATTCCTGATGGTAGCAGGTGTGATTCCGAACTTTTCAGCTATGCCTTTAACCGTGTCGCCTTTTTGAGTCTTATATTCGATGATGTCTTGCTTTGATTTCAGCCCTTCGGACACGATCTGAGGCTTAGCAACAACCTTCTCATCGGCGGCGGCTACGGCCAAGCTTGCATTTATGGTATCGGCTTTATTCTGTACGGAGTTAGCTTCCGGCAATGCCGTGACCTTGGCTACGTTCAAGGCGATATCGGCAGAAGAAAGTTCATCAAGCGGACCTACGGCCTCTTCCCCCGCGGATGCCGCCAATATACTCGGCGATGCAGACTGGACCGGCTGGGAGGACTGAGCCTTGCTGGTACTTACCAAAACAGCCACGCCAATAAAAATAGCTATGTTAGCAGCCATTATGCCTGCTTTAACATAGTGTCTTTTGAAAGCCTGAGAAAACCGGGTGGGATTTTCTATTTTGGCTTGTCTGTTTTGTCTTGTAGTCGCGACAGTAGCTAACTTAGTCCCTGTTACGCTGATTGAGTTACGAATACAAATCTCCTAGTATCTTCGTTCTGATACCTGTATTGCTTACTTAGTTTATGTTGTTTTTACAAGATTAACGACCTATCTTGTTTTTTTATGGTTATTTTTAAAGTAAGCAAAAAAGTAGAGGATATTTAACAATTAACACTTATATATCGACCCTACCTCACGAATGATTCTAAACAAGTTGCTGACAAAAATCAAGAGTTTTTATGCTTAAAAATATCGCAAAAGGCATAAATCATCACCGGTTAATTAGTTTGGTTACATAATTTAGTGCAATATTTGCGGGTAAGTTCTTCGTGCTCCTCCAAAGTTTTGGAGAAATGCGTGACGCCGTCATCGCCTGCTACGAAGTACAGCCAATCAGTCTGAGCGGGGAAAGCCACAGCCTCGATTGAACTTGCGGAGACATTGCCGATCGGGCCGGGCGGCAACCCCTTGTGCAGCCGGGTGTTATAAGGGCTGTCATAGCCGACTGAAGGCGGCTTGCCGTTTACTATAGATCCGTAAAAAGCTGTCGGGTCGGCTCCTAACGGCATTCCTTCCTTGTAGCGTTTTATAAAAACCTGGGCGACTATGGGCCGGTCGGTCTCGATCCCGACTTCTTGCTCGACTATTGAAGCTAAGATTATGGCTTGATGCAGGCTAAGCCCCTGTTTGGAGAAGCCTTCGCGTATCTCAGGCGTGAGGTAGCGGTTCATTTCATCCAAAGATTTTTTAATTATTTCGTTTGCCGAGGTTTCACTTACCTTTTGGAAGCTTTCAGGATATAGATAGCCCTCCAGGCTTGCCCCTTTCGGCAGGTCGGTAAGGGCAGGATGCGATCTGTATTGATCAGGCTCTAAAGCCTTATCTACGTCCTTTTCAGAGAAGCCGTCTTTGATGAGTCCGGCCCTGATCTGGTCAAGTCTCTTCCCCGGGAGTATGGTCACCAGATCCGTAGCCACCTCGGCGTTGACGATCTTATCGACAATCTGTTGGACCGATTGTGAAGGCATGAGGATGTACGTACCGGCCTTGAGCTCGTCTCGCAGGTTATTGCTCCTGACATACCACTCAAAGGCCTGGCCGCTTCTTATGACTTTCTTATTTTCCAGCTCGTCTGCTATATCGCCGAGAGTGCTGCCGGGATCCACGGTAACGATAATCGCCGTGTTATCAGAACTGTTCAAAGGTTTTAAGTTATCGGTATATGCTTTTCGGACCAATCCGGCTACGGCTACAAGGACCAGTATCATAACTATGAAAACTAATAAGGCTATTTTCTGCCGTCGCCCGTAGAGCTTTTTCCTGCTTGAGTATTTCACTTATTTGCCTCCAGATATTCTTCCAGTATAAAGCACGCCGCAACAGAATCTAAGTAGCCGGACGGGTCTTTCTTGTAGGTCGAATCCTTGACTCTTTCGGTGCTGAGGCTTTCATCGGCAAACGTTATCGGCGTTTTTGTCTTTTTAGCGAGCTCGGCGGCAAACCGGCGCGAAAATCCGCTTTGGGCTGTCTCCTGACCGGACATGTTGCGCGGCAGCCCGACTATTATTTTTTCTACGTTTTCCTGCTTAGCTATTTCAATGATACGCCGGTAGATACTGTCGTCATTGATCAAGATATCCAGCGGTCTTGGCAATTTGGCCACGCTGCTTGCTATTGCCAAGCCAATTCGTCTCTCGCCTACGTCCAATGCCAGGTAATTCTTAGGTTCACTCATCTATTGCGGGATTGATTGGCCATCGGCCTGCTGAACAATAAATTCAACTTTATCTGCCTTTGGAACTTTAGTCACCCAGAATGGACTTATATCTACCTGGGCATCGCTGAATCCGGAGATACCGTTCAATATACTTTCCGCTTCGCCGTCTTTCTTGCCCTCTATCTGAGTTTTTATAGCGTTCTCATCCACATCCGGCCCTACTACTACCGTAGTCTCGATGGTTACTACCGCGGAATCATCCGATTCGCTCAATATTCTGAAGTTCGCAGCATTAAGGCCGTCGCTCAGTATGGATTGGTCCGTGCCGCCTTCCTGTTGATTTTTAACCTCTTCTTCAATAGCTTTCTTGATGTCTTCAGTATTAATCCCCAGCATTTTATACGTCGTAGCCGACTTGACGGTGACTTCATCAGCCTCGGAGCCTACGCCTGGATTAACATCATACTTTGCATCACCGGCATCAAAAGAATCTTCAACCGCGGTGAATCCGCTTTGGGACAGCTTTTGTTCTATTTCATCCTGGGCTGTATTCTGCTTGCTGTTCAGGCGCTCCTTGGCCTTTTTCACATCAACATCCGCTACTACTTTCACTGTTTTGTCAGTACCACCGCTCATATCTGAGCCCTGGCCATTAATGCCGTTATATCCATTCACACCATAACTACGGGCCGATAGGTTGTATTTCTCACCAGGCTCTTGGGCTATGACAGTAACACTTTCTGAGCCAGACGCAGAGACACAATTTCCGCCGCCGTCAAAAAGGCTTGGTCCTAAAGTAACGGATTTGCTCGTAATAAATGTAGCGTCTCCTGAGCTGACGCCGGTTCCTTTGGGGATAGTGACATTTCCTGTTTTACTACTACAGTTCTGTAAAGTTACCTTGCCTGAGGCTTTATTGCCCGTGTTTTTTTCGCCGCTGGCGGCAACCGTTTCGCTGTCTTCTTTTTCAAGCTCCGAGGTTGTCGCCCGCACTACTTTGTCGGCCGGGTTGGCCTCAGCATCTTCTGTTTTATTAGCTCTTAATTCAATATTGATAGGCAGGTCCTTGGTATTGGCCCGGACGGTAACTTGAGCGCTCGGAGCAAAAGCGATAGCCCATACCAAAAACGCGATAAGGGCGACGAGGGCAGCCCCGCCCAAGATCAATCTTTTACGGAATCTGCTGAAACTTGGGACTTTCAGTTTGCTCCCGGATGATTTGGCAGCCTTCTCGGCGGCAGGAGCCTTGGGCTTGGTATTGTCTATTTCAATCCCTTCGGAGCCGTCGTCGGCAAACTTTGCCTCCGGCGCCAGCTGGGAAACCGGTGTTTCAGGATCAATCGAGACATCTTCCGCATCAGCCTGGGGCGAAGCTGGCGGCACCGCTCCGGACTTCGGAGAAGGCGGTATATAAGGCTTTGAGGTAAGGTTGGATGCTACAAATACGCCGACCGCGCCGGCAAGGGGTAAAATCCTGCTTTCAGAGGTTATAAGGACAAGTTTCTTGCCAGCCTGCTCGGCCGAGCGTTTAAGAAGCTTCATATTGACCACGGATTGCATCACGCTGGCCCGCTTAGGCAAAACTAAGGCGACTATATCTTTGGAACTGTTTTGAACCTTGCTGACAATGCCGGTTATTTCTTCTTCGACATCTATATAAATCGTATCTTTTGTTTTATCGCTCATACCTTTAATATCCTATCAAATCTGGCTTTTATACTGCTAGAGGCTGTCACTTCTTCTTGCTGCTGGATCGTGTCCAAGCCGACCCTTAGAAGTCCCATGGCAGTTATGAATGTATGGTCATTAACCTTATGGGTCAGATCCTTTATACCTATGACATCCTCGGGGTTTATCAAGGATATTTTGGGCTTGCGGGTAAAGGGCAGAGTAGCGTACCATTTTGTCTGGCCCAAGGTATCGGTAAGTTTCGATAAGCTGGCGCCGCCGCCGCAGAGCAGTATCTGATGCGGTAGGCTGTCTAGCTTGTCATATTCGGAGAGAGCCAGTTCCACACCTGAAACCCAGACATCGCAGGTCTTTTCCAAAGCTTCGGCTACTGATTTATGTTTTTCCGAACTATGATCCTCGCTAGAGGAAAAATTTAGCTTAAGTCTCTCGGCGGCGCTGTACTCTATACTCAAGTCGCGCTCGATAGACCGCGTGAAGGCTCGGCCGCCAATACCGAACATCTTGGTACCCTGTACGCCG
>CAMLDK010000057.1 GCA_946478995.1 uncultured Candidatus Saccharibacteria bacterium
TGTTCCAGCTGCATGGCTTTGATGGATGCCGGCGTGCCTTTGCGCGCTCCGGTAAGCGGAATTGCCATGGGCTTGATGCTAGGCAAAGACGGCAAACCATTTATTTTATCGGATATAGCAGACACCGAAGATTTTGCCGGCGATATGGACTTCAAAGTGGCAGGAACTATGAAAGGCATCACTGCCCTTCAAATGGATATGAAAGTCCATGGGCTTGGTATAGATATCCTAAAGCAAGCCCTTACCCGGGCTAAAAAAGGCCGGGCCGAAATCCTAAAGCATATGTTAGATACTATAGAGAGGCCTAAAGACGATCTCAGCGTATATGCCCCGCGGGTGGAATCTATAAAGATCAACCCCGATAAAATCCGCGAAGTCATAGGCAAGGGCGGCGAAACTATAAATAAGATCATTTCAGAAACCGGCGCGGAGATAGATATCAGAGATGACGGAACAGTCATGATAGCCAGCCCGGACAAGAAAAGCATAGAAGGGGCTAAACAGTTCATCCAAACCATTGTCGCAGAACCCGAGGTCGGAAAAATATATGAAAATTGCCGGGTAGTCAGCGTCCTGGAATTCGGAGCGTTTGTTGAGATACTTCCGGGCAAAGAAGGTCTTGTACATATAAGCGAGATGTCCGAGAAACGGCTAAGCAGTCCAAGCGAAGTCGTAAAGGAAGGCGATAAAGTCAATGTTAAACTAGTTGGTATAGACGATAGGGGCAGATTGCAGTTAAGCATGAAGGCGGCAAAGGAAAATGGCAAAAAATAGCACTGACACGCTTGATCGGATAGATAACTTCCACAAGACCAAAAAAGGACGGCTTACCTTCGGAATCATAGAGTTGTTAGCTGCCTACCTTTTCATATCGCTGGCAATTGATAGCGGGAGTATATGGCAATATGTAGCCGCGGTAATCTTAATTATCGGCGCAATAAACAATCTAATACGCTCATTTGCTCTGAAAGGAGTAAAGACGGATGGTAAAAAACCAGCAAAAAAACCCTAACGCAAAGCTCCTTGATCAAATCAGGGCAGATATAGTAGAGAATAATATTTGTCCGGACTTGGCCAAGGAGGCCACGAACCTTGTCATGGGCGTAGGCAATGATAGCGCGGACATATTGTTTATAGGAGAGGCCCCCGGGAAAAACGAGGACCTCAAGGGCGAGCCTTTTGTCGGAGCAGCCGGCAAATTCCTGGACGAAATGTTAGCTCATATCGGTTTAGATAGAAGCCAGGTCTACATAACCAATATCGTCAAATATCGCCCGCCAAACAATCGTGATCCGCTGCCGGATGAGAAAAAAGCCTTTTGGCCTTATCTTGTCAGGCAAGTTAAGGTTATCAAGCCGAAAGTCATAGTTACCCTAGGTCGGCACAGTATGGAATATTTCTTGCCGGACCGGCGGATAAGCGAAATACACGGCCAGCCAAAGCGAGTAAATTTTGGCGGGGATAAGGTAGTTATCCTGCCGCTATTTCATCCGGCGGCGGCATTGTACAACTCCGGCATGAAGAAAACACTAATAGAAGACTTTCAAGCTATACCGAAAGTAATCGAACTAATTAACAATCAGTAAATAAGGAAAATTTTAATGAGTAAAAACGAGAAAAATAATAAAAGACCGAAGAAAAACCCTTCGTCAAATTCGAATAACAATAATAACGGCCGCTCAACCAGCCGCGGCGCGGCTATCCGGGCCCAGCGGCGTGCCAGCGATGACGCGCATAGGATTGCCAGCCAGTATCTGACCGCTGAAAACAATCCTTCTTTCAACGGCCAAAAGCAGAAGAATCAACCTTCTACCCCCAAGCCCCGCGCCAATTTCATAGACGACAGCCCCAGGTTGAGGTTTGTAGGCCTTGGCGGTATGGACGGCGGCGGTTCAAAGAACACTCTTTTAGTAGAGTATAAGAATGATGCGGTGATCATGGATTGCGGCAGCGACCTTGGTGTTGACCTACCGGGTATAAACTACGGTATCGCGGACACTGCTTATTTGGAAACAATCAAACATAAATTAAAAGCTTATATCATAACCCACGGGCACTTGGACCACATAGGCGGCTTGCCGCACATACTGCCCAAGTATCCCGCTCCGGTTTACGGCAGCCGCTTCACCATAGGACGGGTGGAAGAAATTTTCGAGAATTTCGGTTTGCCGATGCCGGAAGGCTTCGAGCTTAACACCGTTATCATGAATGAAGACAATCATGAACGGCTGAAGGTCGGCGAGTTTTTCGTGGAGCTGGTCAGAATAACCCACTCCATACCGGGCAGTACCTGCATTGTCCTTGATACTCCTGTCGGCAGACTTATTAATACCGGGGATTTCCGTTTGGACCCTAACCCGCTTGATCATGAAAGAACCGATATTGAACGGCTGCAACAACTTGGCCAGGAAGGGGTTTTAGCGCTTTTGAGCGAAAGTACTACTTCCGATAGGCCCGGCCGGACTCCCTCTGAGAGCACCATAGAAAAAAGTTATGACGATATAATGGACCAAGCTCCCGGCAGGATATTCGTGGCTATATTTTCTACTAATGTTAACCGCGTACAGATGATAGTTAATTCTGCCGTCAAGCATAACCGCAAGATCGCTTTAGATGGCCGAAGTATGATCAGCACGCTGGAAATGGCAGTCAGGAACGGCTTTATGAAGATTCCAAAAGGTACTTTCGTACCTATAGCCAGTGTACCTAGCTTGAAAGACGACCAGGTGGTTGTGGTATGTACTGGCGGCCAGGGCGAACCGAATTCGGCTTTGCAGAGAATGGCTACGGGCGAACATAGACACATAAAACTTAAGAGTCAGGACAGTGTTATTTTGTCCAGCACCCCCATACCTTATACAGGTAATGACGCCCTAGTGCGTACCATGGTTGATAATTTGTTCAAAGATGGCGTGCATGTATTCAGGCATGAAAGCCGCGAAGTCGATAGTTGCGGTCCGCTGCATGTTTCCGGACATGCCAGCATGGATGAATACGCGGATATGATAAATATGATCAAGCCAAAGTTCTTCGTCCCGATATATGGGGATTACACCGGCAAACGCTATCACATAGAATTGGCTATAGAGCAGGGCATCCCTCGTAAAAACTGTATAAATATAGGCAATGGCCAAGTGCTGAAATTCACCAAAGACAGCATGGAACTGGGCGAAGAAATCCCCCATGGCACTGTACTGGTAGACCAGACCGGCGCTATTGTCAGCAGCGTGGTGATAAAAGACCGCTTGATGCTGAGCAACGAAGGCCTGGTAGCCGTAGTCTTAACCGTTGATAAGAAATCAGGCCAGCTTCTGACCAGCCCGGATATAATCAGCCGGGGGTTCATATATATGAAGGATCAGGAGGGGCTGATGAACGAGTTCAGGCAAGAACTGAAAAGAGCCGTATCGCAAAGATACAAAAGAGTTGACCTGGATCGTTTCAAGCTTGAGCTGAAGGAGCACATCACCCATTTCCTATACGATAAGACCGGACGCAGCCCGATAGTCATACCGGTAGTTAATATAATCGGCGGCGGTTCTAAACCACCACAGAAATCTTCGCAGCCTCCGGCAAAGCAAGATAAGAAGAAGGAAGCTGAAGACCTGCAGAAACGATTTGCCGAGATGCGTTCGCGTCTTCTCAACCAAGATGCCCGCATCGACTAGCTATTAGGCGGGGCGATTCCCCAGCTTAGTAGAAACAAAGATATTGATTGACTTTTGTAGTAATTTGTGCTACAATATTAAGACATAGATAAGAATTTATAGTGGTAGAATAACTAAGTAGCCATGCCTAAAAAGAAAAAACGTACAAAAAGAACAAGATCTAGTAAAAAAATCCAGCCGGAAACAAAAGATAACGGCTTCTGGCAGCTGTCTTTTGCTATTTTATTGGCCGTCGCGGCGTTTTTGCTGCTTCTTGGAGGATTCGGCACCGGCGGGCCTTTGCCGGTAGGAGCTTTCAGGCAGGTTTATAGCTTGTTAGGCTGGGCTGCATATATAGTTCCTTTTTCTTTGATATTTTTCGCCTTCCACAAATTTGCCGCTGAAGACAGAAGAATCCCGCTAGTCAAGTTAAGCAGCATGATCGGTTTTTTGCTGTGTATGTCAGTCGCGTTCCATACCATTTTCGCCGATAAAAGCGCGTCGGCAGAGACATTTGAAGGCGGCAACGGCGGCTTTGCCGGGGAAATAGTCGGCAATGCTCTCCTTCTTGCGCTGGATAAAGTCCCGGCAAGTATCACTTTGCTGGTCATAGCTGTCCTGATGTTCTTCTTAGCTTTTGATATATCTCTTAAAAAACTTTTAGTTTTGTTCAGTCCTTTTAATAAGAAGGAGAAAGACACAGATCTCGCCGACCTTAAAGAAAAAGCTCCGGCAATCAAGCTGAATGAAGGAGTTCCGACCGAGCATCATGAAAATAAAGAAGAAGAACAAAAACAATCCCGCTTGTCTACCCTGAAGAATACGGCTAGAAAGCTATCTGAATCAGAAGACCATGAAGCGCTAACTACTACCAGCGATGCCAACTGGAAATTCCCGCCTATTGACCTGCTCAATCGCAAGGAAGATAAAGCCGATGCAGGAGACGTCCAATCCAATGCGGAAACCATACGCGAAACGCTGAATGATTTTAATATAAATGTCGAGATGGAGGGGGCGAATGTCGGTCCGCGGGTGACGCAATATACACTTAAGCCCCAAACCGGTATAAAGCTTACGAAAATCACGGCACTAGATAATAATCTGGCCTATGCTTTAGCGGCGCACTCTATCCGGATAGAAGCGCCGATTCCCGGAAAACGCTTAGTCGGTGTTGAAGTCCCCAATATAAAAGCTTCAACCGTCCGGATAAGCGGAATATTGGCCGCCGATTCCTGGATAAAAAAGCACGGACATTTGAATTTCATCCTAGGCAAAGATATCACAGGGTCGCCGGTCATAGGCGATCTGGCTAAAATGCCTCATTTGCTTATCGCCGGCCAGACAGGCTCCGGTAAATCGGTGATGATCAATAATGTCCTGACCAGCATGCTTTATAAATACAGCCCGTCGGACCTCAAGCTTATACTGGTAGACCCGAAGCAAGTTGAGCTGACGCCGTTTAATGACATACCCCACCTGCTTGCGCCGGTAATCCATGAGCCGGAAAAATGTATTAGCGCATTGAAGTGGGCGGTAGCGGAAATGGAAAGAAGGCTTAGGGCTATGGCGGAAGTCGGAAAAAGAAATATAGAAGAGTATAACAACTTGAAAAAAGAAGAAGGCATGCCGTATATAGTCATAGTGATCGATGAGCTGTCCGATCTGATGATGATGGCGGCGAGAGACGTTGAATCACTTGTCGTGAGAGTCGCGCAGAAGGCGCGGGCGGCCGGTATACATCTGATCTTAGCTACTCAAAGGCCTAGCGTGGACGTGATAACCGGCCTAATTAAGGCTAACGTGCCGGCACGCGTCGCATTCACTACTACTTCTCAAGTGGATTCCAAAACTATCATTGACGGAGTAGGGGCGGAGAAGCTGCTAGGCAAGGGCGATATGCTGCTTCAAACATCTAACATGCCAAAGCCCATCCGTGTCCAGGCCGCATATATTTCCGAGCAGGAAACAAAAAAGGTAAATGACTTCTTGCGGGACCAAAGACCGCCGGAATATGACGACGAAGTGATCAGCCAGCCAGTACAGATCGGCAAGGGCGGCGTTGTCAGTGAATTTAGCGGCAGTTCGGATGCGGACGATGATTTGTGGAGGGATGCTGTACAAGTTGTCGTGGAAGGCCGTAAAGCCAGCACTAGTCTTCTTCAGAGACGCTTGAGAGTCGGCTATGCCCGCGCCGCCC
>CAMLDK010000058.1 GCA_946478995.1 uncultured Candidatus Saccharibacteria bacterium
CGCGTATTCTACCTTAGGCGTGCCGATCAGCTGCCTTGAGGCCCTGACCGGACTGAGGAGCGGGCCGAGTATATTAAAGAAAGTAGGTTTTTTTAGTTCTGCCCGTGCGGACGCAAAGTGCTTCATCGCCGGATGGAAGCTGCGGGCATATAGAAACGCCAGATTATATTCGCGGTATCTGAGCTGAAGCTCATGCTTGCCAAGTGTTATGGGTACGCCCAGACCTTCCAGCAGATCAAAACTCCCGAATCTGCCGCTGGCGGCATTATTGCCGTGCTTAGCTACTTTGACCCCCGCACCGGCTACGATGAATGCGCTGATGGTGCTGGTATTTATTCTGGGCAGACCGGAGCCTCCGGTACCACAAAGATCAATGGCATCCGGCAGCTTGGGGGCGTCCGCCATAAGCGTATATAGATATTCGACCGCATCCGCTATCTCGCGGGCTTTGTTTTCCTCCGAGCTTCCGAAAGGGTTGTCGGCCAAGTATTTTTTTTGCTCCGCTAAGCTGAGTTTTTCGTTGACCGTATCTTTTAGAAAATCCTTGATAGTCATCTGGCCGTCCTGATTATATCAATGAAATTATCCGCCAGCGTGTCACCCAGTTCGCTGGCAAAACTTTCCGGATGAAACTGAACTCCGTATATAGGCAGGGCCTGGTGTCTTAAGGCCATCATCTCTATGCCATTTAATTCTACAGATTGCTCACTACGATCCACCTCGGCGGTAAAGACTATCTCGTCCGGCAAAGGCTGGTCGGTATCGATCATAAGGCTATGATAGCGCATTACTTCTATGCCGCCGGTCATGCCTTTCAACAGGTTATCGTCTTTAATAATCTTCAGCTTGGAGGTTTTGCCATGCATCGGATAGCGGGCTTTTTTAAGATTAGCGCCAAAATAAGCGGCAATACCCTGGAAGCCCAAGCAAACGCCCAGAATAGGCAGGCCTTTTAAGCCGTAGTCTTCTATTACTTTCATGTTATTGCCAAAATAATGCCGGTCTGTCGGGTCGCCCGGGCCGGGGCTGATTATCACTCCGTCAAATTCTCCATGAGCCAGTCTGCCCAGGAAATCTTCGTCGTTCCTGACGACCTCTACATCAACGCCGTCAATAGGGGCGAATAAATGAAGAAGGTTGTAAGTAAAGCTATCGTAATTATCTATAAGAAGTATCTTCATGCTGACGCCCTTTTGATACTTTCTTCCATGCCGGTTAATTTCGCCATTACCTCAGCGTATTCTTTCGCCGGATCAGAGTCAAAGACAATCCCTGCGCAAGCCTGGTTGAAGCCTTTGTCTCCATTAAAAAACAAGCTGCGTATGGGTATAGCGAAAACACAGTCGCCGTTAAAACTGAACCGGCCGACACCGCCGCCATAAGGCCCGCGCGGACTTTGTTCGTTGCGGCTGATGATCTTTACGGTTTCTATTTTCGGAGCGCCGGTCAGTACGCCGCACGGCATTATACTTTCTATCAGATCAAAGGCGTCCTTATCTTCTTTTATCTCGCCGGTTATATCGCTGACCATATGCTGAACATACTTAAACTTCATGATGTGCATAAGCTTTTCAACTTTTACAGAGCCTTTTTTAGCCACCCGGGAAATATCATTGCGATGCATATCTACCAGCATCCTGTGCTCGGCTACTTCTTTCGGATCGTTTATTAGACGCCGGACATTATCGCGGTCTGATTCTTCGGTTTCGCCGCGTTCTATAGTACCGGCTGCCGGGGTGGTCAATATCCTGCCGCTTTTTAAGCTGGCTACTATTTCCGGGCTGGCGCCGAATAGTTCGCGCTCATCAAACTTCAAGTAGTACATATAAGGACTAGGGTTAATGGTGCGAAGCTGGTTATATATGGAAATCTTATCTCCTGAGATAAGATAACTCTTCTTTATACCCACTTCTACCTGGAAACTATTGCCGGAACGAATTTCTTCAAGCGTATCTTCTACTACCTGTTTATAACTTTCTCTGTCAATAATTTATCCAAGCGACTCGGTTTTATTTACTTTTTCCGGTATCTTAAACTCATCCAGCCTGCCGATCAGCTTTTTGACCTCTGCTGACCTATCCTCCAAATAAGTATAGTAAGTGAGTTCGGATGTTTCACTGTCAAAAATAAGACCGTCCAGATAAAGGCCGAATTCAAAGATCGGGAAGTCCGGATGTTTTGCCAGGTTCTGCGATGTTTCAAAATAATTAAATATCTCGTATGAAAAATATCCTACCAAGCCGCCCTGGTATGGATCGGCATTTTTAAAGTCAGGCAGCAGCTTTCTTAAATATTGGTAAGGATTATCCGTCTTTATAGTTTTTTCATCCTCCCTGCCTCTTATATGAAGCCGGTCTTCTTCTGCGGAAAAAACATACAAAGGATCAAAGCCGATCGTATAATACCGGTCCTGCTGTTTCGGCAGCACAAGCGACTCAAACATATAGCAATTTGAGTATGTGCTTTTCAGAGCATAGAAAAGCTTATAATAATCAACCCCTGAATCAAGTTGAATAACCTCCGGCCTGGTCTTTATATCTGCAAGTTCAATCATTCTGCTAAAATTTTTTTCAAACCGGGTTTTCCATATTTAAGCTCGCGGCTGCCTCTTGAGACGGTGGCTAAACTTACGCTTAGCTCTTTGGCCAGTTCCCTTTGGCTTTTATCGTTCAGCAGGCCCTTGAATATCTGCAGACGTAAAGCCATCTCTTCTATTTCCTGCGGTGTCAGCAGATTAGCTAAAGTATCCGACATGGTTGAATTTACAGCTATGCCGGACAATAGGTCAATCAGCTCTTCCGTATATTTTCTATTCATAACCAATATATTATATATGTTCTATTGTACTAATGCAATAGAACAGTCTAATGACCGAAGAAACCGCGAGCCAGACTGTCCGGCATAGTACACAGCGAGACTCCAGCAGATGACAATTCTTCCGCTACCTCCTCGTCTCTTACCGACCCTCGGGTAGTTATAATCGCCGCCACTCCGGCTTCCGCCAGCATCTTAGGCCCGTCGGAAAATGGGAAAAAACTATCGCTGTAGGCGCAAGATCCGTTTAGTTTATGGCCGGCGTTTTTTGCCCTCATCAGCGCCAGTTCGGCAGAGGTTACTCTATCTTGCTGCCCCACTCCGTTAGACAGCAGCTGGCCGTCCTTGACTATACATATAGTATTGCTGTTGCTGGTTGAGCCTATAGCCCAGGCGACTATCATATCTTTAGCCTGCTGGCCGGATGCTTTTTTCCCGGACCATAAGATTTCCGGATGGCTGAAGTCATAAATAAACGTATAGTTATCTTGTTTTAGCCTGCCGCCCCGGATATGTCTTATTCTTTGGGTCTTATCTATTGAGGCTTCGCTTAATTTAGCTAGTTCCGGATTGATCAGAAGCCTTAGTTTGCCGTTCTTGCGCTTTAAAAGATCGAGAGCATCTTCATCAACTTCCGGAGCTATGATTATATCCAGGATTCTTTTACCTTTAGTGATCTTATAGGTCATTATCTCTGCCGCGGCCTTTTTGGTAATGCGGAAGTTAAGCAGAACCGAACCGCCGAAAATCGCGCGCTGGTCGCCGTCAAGCATTTTCTTAACCGCTTTTATGGGGTCCTGGTCTACACCGGTGCCGCACAAGTTGCCGTGCTTGGCACCAAGAGCGATCTTAGGAACTTCCTGAAAGTTTCTTTCCAGACCGGCGGCTATATGGGTTGCCGCCTGAAGCAGCCGGTCTACATCTGTATAGTTGTTATAGCTTAAAGGTATCCCGTCTTTGAGCTCAAAATTCCCTATGCCGAGCGGATCATTCATGTGTTTTGAGAGGTAGAGTCCGGCTCCTTTTTGCCAAGGATTCTCTCCATAATTGGGTGCGGCTACTCTCTCGCTCATCAAGCCCGCTATGTTTTTACCTCCCAGGTAATTAGCGGATACGACCATATAGTCAGCGACTTCATACTCCGCTATTGCAGCCAGTTTCTTTCTATATTTAATCTCATCAGGTTTGCCTTGTTTTAACCATTCTATAACTTCTTCTCGCTGCTCCGGGCGGGAAAGAACTATTCTTCTTCCTTTTGCGGCGGCATGAAGAAGTGTCGGTCCGCCTACATCGGTCTTCTCAATAATAGATTCTTCCGACGAATCTTTAGAATTAATCTCTTCAGCAAGCGGATACATATCTACGCACACCAGATCTATCCTGGGTAATCCAAGCCTTTTAAGTTCGCTGGCATGTTCTTTTGAATCGTCGGCCAGGATGCCGGCATATATCTCGCGGGATAATGTGACTACTCTGTGGCCCAGGATTTCGCCCCCGCCGCTTATCTCGGACGTATCAGCAACTTCAACACCCGACTTTTTGATAACTTCAGCAGTACCTCCGGAAGCATAGATCTTCCAGCCTAGGTCTGATAACTCTTTCGCAAACCTCTCAATCCCCGTCTTATCCCAGACAGAGATCAGCGCATTACCAGCACTGCTGCCCACAATTCCTCCGTACAAAAATTAATAAAAAATAAAAACGATTTACTGAAGTATTTTATACTATATAGATTGAAATGGCTACATGGGACATTATTCAAAACCCTAATTCCGGTTCCAAAACCGCCTTTTCCGCCCAAAGAATATAAATTTTGACCACGAAAGCAGAACTATGAATAATATCCAGATCCCAACCGACGAAGAGTTCGAAAAAATGATCAACGATGGTATAGGCAGGCTGCCCAAGCTATATCAGGAAAATTTGAATAACGTCGGCTTTGTAATAGCCGACGAGCCGACTCCTGAGCAAAGAGAAGAGTTAAAACTCAGGTGCAATGAGACGCTTTTCGGACTATACCAGGGTATTCCTTTGACCAGGCGCGGTAGCGGCTATAATCTTGTCTTGCCGGATAAGATAACCATATTCAAATTGCCGATCGTTGCCGCCAGCAATAGCGTTAAAGAAATCGCAGAGCATGTTAGACATACAGTGTGGCATGAAGTAGCCCACTTCTATGGCCTGAATCACGGACAAATACATAAGCTGGAGAACAATTAGCTTAGTATCAGATGCAGCGCAAGGATGGCGCTTAAAACCGCAAATACGTTTATAACAAATTTATTGCCTTTTTTAATCGCTATATGCGCCCCGATATAACTGCCTATTATCGACGTTATCAGAGCAATAAGTCCGAACTTATAATCCATAAAGCCTGCCGCGATGAAGATAACCAGACTTATAGCCTGAGCAACCAGCTGGATAGACCTTTTGGCAACCGCCGCGTTGATAGCGGTCATACCGAAGAACACCATCATCACGAGCAAATAGGCGGTCGTGATTCCAGACAGCGCCGAGCCGACGAGGGATATAACAAATAAAACTAAGAGGCCTATGGATTTAGTGCCGCGGGATGTGATTTTTGTCTTTAAACCTATATTCCTGGAAAACAACATCGGCAAGCCGATGACCAGAATCACATAGCCCAGTAAGTTCTGTATAAGCTCTTCATTTGAGCTGAATTTGACTAAGAGCGAGCTGCCGATGATAGAGCCTATGCCTCCGATAGCCATGAATAATACCTGGGTCTTCAGGTCAAGGATTTTTTCCCGGTGATATTTAAAACCGGCACCCATTGCCGCCCCAAAACCGGTAACTTTTGAAATAGTTATCGCGGTTAGCGGATTTATCCCTAAAAATACCAGGAACGGCGCGGTAAAAAGGCCGGCTCCTCCGCCGGCAATGCCGCTGAGAGTCATTATCAGCGTATTGACGATTGCGAAGACAATCAGATCTTCCATTTTGCTTAAGTCTTATCGCAAAGTTCGCACAGCTCTT
>CAMLDK010000059.1 GCA_946478995.1 uncultured Candidatus Saccharibacteria bacterium
TAAGCAGCGCCCGCAAATATAAGTACCCATTGCGTCAATCCAAACATCGCTTGGTAATAATTTCCCTTACGATTTTCTTCTTGGCGGTCGTCTCCTTCTTCGCTTATAGCGTATTATCACTTTATAAATTTAAGTCAGAATCACCCTTTACTTACCAAGTCAGCAAGATCATACCTTTCCCGCTGGCTAGGATCGGGTCCGATTTCGTTTCCTACGAGAGCTATCTTTTCGAGATAAATTGGTATAAACATTATTACGAGACTCAGCAGAACATAGATTTCAGCAGTGATTCGGGCAAGGTTCAGCTCGAAGATTATCGTAAACGCGCCTCACAAAAGGTCATAAACGACGGATATGTTAAGAGGCTGGCGGAAGAAAGAAATATTTCCGTAACGGATAAAGAAATTGACCAAGAAGTAGAAATCTATAAGTCGCAAAATCGTCTCGGCGCCAACGATGACCAGTTAAAGACCGTATTAAGCGATTATTACGGCTGGTCCATAGATGACTTCAGAAATACCCTTAAGCTGAAGCTGCTCACCCAGAAAGTCGTTGCCGACCTTGATACGGAAACCCGGCAAAAGGCAGAAGATGCCCTGGCCCAGCTAAAGTCCGGACAAGACTTCTCCAAGCTCGCGAAAGCAGTTTCCGAAGATCCTTCTACCAGTAAAAACGGAGGAGAAATACCAAGTTTGGTCAATCAGGATAATATAGATATTTCACCTGGCACCGTAAACGCCTTATTTAGCCTGAAGCCCGGCGAGATATCAGATATTATAAATGTCGGCTACGGGCTTGAAATAGTAAAGAACCTGGAAGAAGTAGACGGGAAAGTAAAAGCAGCTCACATCATCTTTAACTTCAAGAATATCGACGAATATCTAGGCGAAATAAAAGACCGGGTCGAGACCAGAACTTACGTAACATTTTGATTTTAATCAAAGACTTCAATTACTGAAGACGCTTTGTCCAGCGTCTCCTTATATTCGCCGCGGTAGTTTGAATCAAAGACAATACCGCCTCCTACAGGCAGCGATAAGGAACTGCCTTTCTTTACCAGGGTCCGGATAAGTATGCTGGCTTCAAGATTGTCTTGAGGGTCAAGGGTGAATAAAGATCCGGTATATGGGCCTCTAGGGTATTCCTCCAGCCCATCTATTATTTCAAGTGCTCGTTTTTTCGGGCAGCCGGTGATAGAGCCGCCTGGGAAAATACTTATCAATGCCTGGATCGGTGATACTGACTGGTCCAATTCTCCCGTTATATGAGAATATGTATGGATAACTTTTCTAAGCCGCGCAGTGTTTTTACGCGACTCGATTTTTACCGAGCGTGGTTTGCAAATAATACTTAAGTCATTCCTCAGCAGGTCGCTTATCATATTCAGTTCAGCTTGTTCCTTCTTATCATTCATCAGGTCATTTTCTATCTGTTCGGTACTAATATCTTTGCTTCTGGCCTTGGTGCCTTTGATAGGGAACGTCTCAATTCGGCCGTTCTCAATATTTATAAATGTTTCCGGAGAAAGGCTGATAAGCTCAAAATCATTCGCCTGGAAAAGCCCGGCCATTGATGCCTGGTTGATTTTTTGGGCCTGCAGGAAAATATCTTTCGGATCAGACTCACAAACAGCAGATAAAGGATAAGTCAGGTTCATCTGATATATATCGCCTGATTTTATATATTTTTTTACTGTCTCGAATTTGGCCTTATAAGTATTTATATCCCACTCGGGGCGGAAAGGCCCGTCCAGCTTGAGGTGTTTTTTTGTCCTCGGAGATTTTTTTATAAGATTTTCTATGTTTTTGAGGAAATTTTCACTTTTATATCTTACGATTGTCTTATCGTTTTCTTCCTCTACCCAATTTTCAAAAGAATAAAGTTGAACCAGCGGGAAATCACTTCGTTTTTTGGGATTTAGCCGATGAGTATAAAGCCCGAGCTCATAGCTAAAAAAGCCTATGACAAGATGGCTTTTTCGCTGGCTTTCAAGACAGAAGTCCTCTATTTTCCGGATGTTTATATCATTCCAGCCCATAGTTAGCGAAGTGTCCGGTTCGAACCCCAGCTTTGGACGTCTGCCCGAAAACAGGCAGAGTTTTTTGTTCTCTTCGCATTTTTCAACCAGATCATTGATTCTGGCTCCGCGGCCTAAAATATAAGACTCCATTATACATATTCTAATTCACCATAATATAATTAGCAGTATGGGTTTTTTAAATAGTACTGCCGCCAGCGCCACCATGCATTGTCTGACCGGGTGTGCGATCGGGGAGATTACCGGGCTGATAATCGGCGAAATCCTTGGTTTGGGTGCCGCTGTGACGATAATCTTAGCCATCACATTAGCATTCATATTCGGGTATTCTCTCTCGCTCCTGCCACTGCTCAAGGCTGGGGTAGCGCTTAAGGCTGCCTTGGCGCTTGTTCTTGCCGCCGACACACTCTCCATAGCTGTTATGGAGCTGGTAGACAACACGGTTGTAGCTGTCATACCTGGCGCCATGGAGGCAGGTATAGTAAACCCGGTTTTCTGGCTTAGTATGTCGCTTGCCTTAACCGCGGCGTTTTTTGCCGCTTATCCTGTAAATAAGTTTCTTTTGAGCAGAGGCAAGGGGCATGCGCTGGTTCATAAGTATCACGAGGGAGGGGGCCATACTGACCATGAACACTAAGCTTCTGCTGACGGCAATAATCAGTTTTATATTAGGCGCGTTGCTTGTATCTATTGCCGCTACGACATTTGAAAAGGACCGTCTGCAGAATTCCGAAACCAGCATCAACCAGACAGAATCCTCAGAATAATCATATTATTAGCCGGCTCTCAACATTTATTGCAGGGAGTGTTATAATATAAATGCTTAAGTAAGCAAAACAAAAATGCAAAAACAAAAAAAGTTCCTGCCGGTCTTATTTGCGCTGCTGCTAACCTCTTCCTTAGTAGGCGATATTTTTATTTCTGCCGACAAAGCAAGTGCGGCCAGAGCGATTACCTTTCCCGTTATAGGAAAAGCCAGCTTTAGGGATGATTATAATGCGCCGCGAGACGGCGGTGCCCGGACGCATCATGCTATAGATATAATTGCTAAAAAAGGCGCCCCCCTTGTCTCGGTTATAAACGGGACAATTACCGATGTGCAATATCCACAGCCCAGCTGGGGCTACAGCGTAACCGTAAGGGATAGCAGCGGTTATAGCTACAGCTATCTGCACATGAATGACGACAAGCCGGGAACAAATGACGGCAAAGGCGGGCCTATGAATGCATACGCTCCTTATGTAAAGGAAGGAAACCGGGTCACAAAAGGACAGCTTATAGGGAGAGTAGGGGATTCTGGAAATGCTAACGGCATTTCCCACTTGCATTTCGAAATGCGCAACCCTAGCAATGAGAGGATAAATCCACACACTTCTTTAGTACGGGCCAAGCGTATATCCAAACCGGTCATACCCCCTGCCTATGCCAACGAGCTTTTACCATACGGCACCACCTTTAAGGGCGGAGTAAATGTAGCAATGGGCAATTTCGATGGCGACCCGGCTTCGGAACTGATAACCGGTATGGGTAAAGGCGGAGCACCGCATGTCAAAGTTTATGATACAACTAATGCGCGCATCGCTAGTTTCTACGCTTATGACCCAGCTTTCAAAGGGGGCGTAGATGTAGCCGCCGGCGACGTTGATGGCGATGGAACTAACGAAATAATTACCGGCGCAGGTCCGGGAGGCGGGCCGCATGTCAAAGTATTTGATACGGACGGCAGTGCGATAGGCGGTTTCTTTGCCTATGACTCTAAAGGGCGGACTGGTATCAAGGTAACCGCCGGCGACGTCGACGGCGATGGAACGGACGAAATAATTACAAGCTTGCAGGCTGGGAAAGGACCTTTGATAAAGATATTCAAACTAACCGGCGGTACCGGAGTCCTTATAAACAGTTTTGAAGCTTATACCTCAGCTTTCAGGGGCGGTGTTGATGTAGCCGCTGGCGATGTGGTAGGTTCCACAGATGAAGAGGTTGTTACTTCACCTCTGTCAGCCGGAGGTCCGCACGTAAAGGTCTTCGATTTGAATGGCGCTACTCTTGGCAGTTTCTTTGCCTATGACTCTAAGAGCCGCAACGGAGTCAGGGTAAGTGTCGGCAATATCGAAGTAAGCTCTCCTAAATCAGAGATCTTAACCATGCCTGCTTCTTTGGCTAGTCCTATAATGAAAATGTTCGATGTTAATGGAGCCGTGCTTTCGTCGAGGAGCTATTTAGAAAGATGGTGGACAGGTTTTTATGACGTAGCCGCCGGGCACGATACTAGTAGGTTCGGAACGGGTACAAACCGGCGGGTATCCATACAAGTCGGAACAGAATAATTTCAATTCACTGGCGGGCCCGACCGGATTTGAACCGGCGATCTCCTCCGTGACAGGGAGGCGTGTTAGGCCAAGCTACACCACGAGCCCTCGTCAAAGTACGATAAGCGATATCGTAAAAGACAGATTGAAATATAGCAGTTTCAGAGGTAAAAGGCAATAAAAGTTGGTATAATCTTTTCTTGTCAGTCATGCCGATGTAGCTCAGCTGGCTAGAGCGCCGCTTTCGTAAAGCGGAGGTCGGGAGTTCGAGTCTCCCCGTCGGCTCCATTTCATTTTTGAACGTGTATGATAAGGCCGTATAATAGGACATAAATGACACCATCTCCAAAATCATTTTTTCATGACCGTTTAATTTTGCTTATTTTATCGATCAACACTTTTCTGGCTCTTGCATTGATAATCACGGCGCTCTTGTCTATAAATGACAGCGATGCCGGCTATATCAAGGAATTCAGGTCCGACCTGGGTCTGGACGGCTACAAAGCCGGCGGCGTGATAGATATAGTGGCTTTCGCGGTCTTTTCAGCGATCCTATATATTTTCCAGTTGCTGGCAGCTACGAAGATCTATCATATAAGAAGGCATTTATCCCTGATTATCTTACTTCTTACCCTGATCATCTATATTTTCTCCCTGATGGTAATAAATGCTCTACTAGGTCTGGTTTAAGGTAAAAGTTGAAAAATCTCGAGATCCCCCTCAAAAACCAGAAACCAAGAAGCTATAGGTTTTTAGAGAGATTGCCGGCTATATTAACCTACGGTCTTTTGGCTACGCCGCTCATATTAAGCCAGATCAGCCCGAAAGTGACAACTTATTTCATACTTGGCTATCTGCTGATGTGGATTGTGCGGGCGCTTGGACTGAATGTCCGCGTTTTGCAGGGCTGGCGCAACACCCAGCGGCATCAAAAATATAATTGGCAGGAGATGCTTGAGGATATAGAAAACCGGAAAGTCTCTGTAAAAAATCCCAAGTGGCACAAAGAGAACATCGAAAGACTGGAAGAATATCCGGCTAAAGTCCGGCCTTCTGAAGTGATACATGTAGCGATAGTGGCCATATATAACGAATCAAAAGAGATCATAGAGCCGACAATACAGTCGGTTATCAACTCAAAATACGATATAAAGAATGTTATCTTGATCATCGCCTACGAAGAACGCGGCGGCAGCCAAAGATATCCAAAGACCTTATAAAGCAGTACGGACCCAAGTTCAAATATGCTGAGGCTATAAAACATCCGGCTAATATTCCCGATGAAGTGGTAGGCAAGGGCGGAAATATAACTTTCGCTGCCCGCAAGCTTCAGAAATGGCTTGCAAACCGTAAGATTGATCCTGACCAAGTGGTTGTCACCACGCTCGATTCAGACAATCGTCCTCACCCCAGTTATTTTGCAGCGTTGAGCTATGTATATTGCC
>CAMLDK010000060.1 GCA_946478995.1 uncultured Candidatus Saccharibacteria bacterium
AGATACTTACAACCGAAATGATGGCGCGCCTTACGTAGCAACTATTGCTACCTTTGTGGATACCGATACCACCGCCTTGGTAGGCTTGGCGCAAAAAGCGGTAGAAAAAGAATTTGATGAAGCCCGGCTGGCGAAATTCGATTTAGACAAAAGCGACCTGGATTTCAGCTTCGGTCAGGAAGATGAAAACCAGGACAGCTTCAAGACTTTGGCTTATGCCTTTCCGATAATTTTGGTTGTGATCTATATACTTCTGGTATTCCAATTCAGAAGCTTCATACAACCTTTGCTTATATTCATGGCCATACCTTTCAGCCTGTTCGGCATAACCTTGGGGCTTTACCTTACGGATAATCCTTTCAGTTTCTTCGCGTTATTAGGCTTCTTCGCTCTTCTTGGCCTTAGTATAAAAAACACTATACTGCTGGTCGACTTTGCAAACCAGTCGAAAAGAACAGGCAAGAACCCGGTCGACGCCATACATGAGGCCCTAGCGGAGCGCTTCAGGCCCCTTATAGCCACCAGCTTGACAGCCGTCGTCTCCATGATCCCTCTTTATCTGACCAGCCCGTTCTGGGAAAGCTTGACGGTAGTACTCATATTCGGATTGCTATCCAGCACTTTCCTGGTGGTCACCATTTTCCCCTATTATTTCCTGGCCGGCGAATACGCGAGATCGCTGGGCAAGAAATTTTATCGAGGGGTCAGGAATAAGCATTAGCGCTGGTATTTAATATCAGGCATGATATAAAAATCATTTTTACAACAGCTTATTGTTGATATTTGCTAGTTTTGCAAAAATATAGTTGCCCTAAAGTGTTGCCGGGTATTAAATGAAAATATTAACAACTAATATAACCTAAAGGTCACAAATGGCCGCTCAATCCTCACATCAAACCCTACAACAACCCAACCCTGAAGTAGCAGGGATAGATGCTTTGAGTATGGGAAATGCTGGGACTGAAACGTTATCAAGCAACCATGGGTACGGCGTATATGTCTTAGAGGGGGTACAGCATCCTGATGGATCTAGCGGGCTGATATTTTCCTTTAATCCAAATGTTCTGCCGATCAAAGATAGCGATACTTCTAACATAGCCACCAATATACGTCGGTCATTACTGCCTTTAAAGCGTAAGGAAAAAGAATTAAAGGTCGCTGAAGATGGGCAAGAAATCTCAGCAAAAGATTTGACTTTCCGGGTAGAAGCAAATGAAGCTCCAATAATAATTATTCGGGGCGAAGAGATTTTGGACGGAGATTCAGAAGAGGCGATGGAGCTACTCTTCTCTGATGGCGAAGAAACTGAAGGCTATACCATAATGCATGGCTGGCCGGCAGTAAGACTCGATTATGATACCTCTTTAATGGATCATGCTAGCGTAATAAAAGCAGTAGGGTACGTCATTGCCAGCAATCTTCCGCCGACTGAGAGGCACGTATGGATGGAAGATTTTTCGGGCGGTATTAATGTGGAAAGTCTGCTTGATCGTGATGCAGTAAGACCCGGAAATCCAAACCGATTCGTCAGAGGATGGCTTAGTAAGTTATTAGAGGAAAGAGAAGCTGTACAAACCAGTACTGAGTTAGGTCCTGCACATCATACAAATAGCCGTTTCAGCCGTATAGCGACTTCTTTGTCATCTCTGATAAAAGTATGAGTTAGCTATCGCTTCTTAGCGCGTCAATCGGATTTTTCCGAGCCGCCTTTATGGCCGGGGCCGCGCCAAAAATGATGCCGATTATAACTGATAGCAAGCCGGCAAATAGCATGACTTGCCAGACTATTGCCGGCTGGATATTTGTCAGCACACGGAATCCTAAATTGATCAAAAGCGATATAAAGATTCCTAATATAGCGCCCCAGACGCTGAGCACTACCGCCTCTATCATGAACTGTCCTGCTATCTGCCTGTCGGTAGCGCCGACAGCTTTGCGTATGCCTATCTCATGCGTCCGCTCGGTTACGGAAACCAGCATAACGTTCATGATACCTACTCCTCCTACCAGCATAGAAATGACAGCGATCAGGCCAATCATCGAACTTATAAGGTTCACGACCGAATCCGTTACGGCCCGGGTGTCTTTGATGCTCAATATAGTGAAGTCTTTTTGATTTCCCCTGTTAGCAGCAAGATTCTGTTCTATGGCAGCGGAAATTTTATCAATGTCTTCAATATGATTAACCTGGGCCAGGATCTCAAAAGATTGGGCGGCGCCGCTTAATTCCTTTGCGGTAGAATAGGGGAGAAATATAGCCTTGTTAAAATCTATGCCCTGCGAAAAAGTCGCGCCTTTTTGTTCCTCCAGCACGCCTTGGACAATATATTCCTTGCCGCGCAGCATAAAGCTTTGGCCTATAGGCGCGTTCTCGGCAAAGAGATTTTTAGCTACGCCGGCACCGACCACGGCAAAATTGGGACCGGAGCCTTCTTCCAAGAAGTTCCCGAAGGATACATTCTGATTCAGCAGGCTCAAAAGGCCTGGTGTAGTACCGATTATCACTGCGTCGTTATAGCTATTATCGTCTTTCGACGGCAGGCCGGAAACAAGGTTCAAAGGCACACTCAAACGCACGCCTTCCGTATCTCTTACCGCCGCCAAATCCTTTTCTGTCAGGACAGAGCCGGTTGAAGCCGGAGCCAGAAAGTTAATACTGCTTATAATACTGTTCCTATCCTTGCTTAGCTGTACTCCCGGACGGATAGTCAACACGTCCTGGCCTAGATTGGTCGTCTCCTGTACCACTTGCTGCTTTATGCCTTCGGCTATGCTGATGCTTGTGATAACGCCGACTACGCCTATGATCACGCCCAGTAATGTCACGAAGCTCCTGGCTTTACGGGAGCGAATGGATTTTATGGCCATCCTGAAGTTGTCGCCTAGCATTACTTGGTCTTTCCTTTTTTATTCACTCTGGATTTTTGGCGCTTCTTAGGTTTCTTCCGCTTGGCGGCTTTAGGCTTTGGTTTGCCGGCTTCTTTTTCTTCGGATAGTTTCATATTTGCAGAAACCCGCTGCAAATCATCCTCAACCGAACCTTCGGGTGCAAAAGTAGATGACTTTTCCGGCTCGCGGGCTAACCCGCCGATTCTTTTTTGGAGATCGTGTTCGATGTTGCCGTCGTTCATATACAGGACCCGGCCGGCGTAGCGGGTAAGTTCCGGGTTATGCGTGACAATCAGCACGGTGTTGCCCAGGCTGTGGATTTCGCTTAATAGCTCCATGACTATCCTGGAAGAAACGCTGTCAAGATTACCGGTAGGTTCGTCGGCAATTATTATGGTCGGATCGTTTATCAAGGCCCTGGCTATCGCAGCACGCTGGACCTGCCCGCCGCTTAGCTGGTTAGGCATGAAATACGCTCTGTCGGAAAGACCGACCCTCTCCAGCATCTTATGGGCCGTCTTCATCCGCCCGCCGAGCAGTCTGCCCTTATAAGCAAGAGGCAGGGCGACATTGTCTATGACGTTCATGCGCGGCAACAAGCTGGAAGACTGGAAGACAAAGCCGATCTTATCGCGCCGGGCTTTAGCTCTGGTATTAGAACTGAGCTTTTCAGTCTGCCTGCCGTCCAGCTTGTAGTTGCCATGACTGGCCTTGTCGAGCAGGCCGATAATATTAAGCAGGGTTGTCTTGCCGGAACCGCTCGGGCCCATAATAGCCACGAATTCACCTTTTTCAACCTCTAGCTCAACATCTTCAAGAGCTACGGTCGTGGCGTCGCCGAAACCGTAGATCTTACTAACGTCCTTGAGACTTATTATTGACATCTAGCTCCTTAATGAAAAAGGGAGCATGGCAGCTCCCTCCAACTAAGATAAGTTTACATCCAATTGCACATTCCAATCAAGATGTTATTGCAAGAATTTTTCCGCTATAATCATAGATTGTCTGGAGAGGTGTCCGAGTGGTTGAAGGAGCACGCTTGGAAAGCGTGTATGCGTAGCAATGCGTATCGAGGGTTCGAATCCCTCTCTCTCCGCCAGGATTTTATTTTATAATGAATCATCTTATTAAATTAGAAGAGTTACATAACCGTTATTTTGTTCAACGGCACGGACAAAGCCACGCCAATAAATCCAATATAATTCTCAGTCATCCTAAACACGGTAAATACAAAGAATTTGGTTTAACTAATTTAGGTCGTATGCAGGTTAAAAAAGCAGCTATGGAAGCTCAGTTTCTCGATTCCGCTACGGTTATCTACAGCTCATATTTCTCTAGGGCTAGCGAGACAGCTAAAATTACACAGGAAGTGTTAAATGCATCTTCGGTTCATTATTCGAAGCACCTGCGAGAACGGTATTTTGGTAAATGGGAGCGCACAAATCTTAAAAATTATCATAAAGTATGGAAAGAAGATTTTAAAAACTCCGCGCATAAAATATATGAGGTAGAGTCCGTTGAAGAAGTTTTAAACAGAGTAACCAAATTAATTTTAAAATTAGATAATAAGTATCGAAACCGCAAAATTTTATTAGTAGCTCATGGAGATGTAATTGAAATTTTAGAGATCGGTTTTAGAAAAATAAATGCCTCAAGACGTCATGAGCTAAAACCGATCAAAGTAGCCGAAATAAGAGAATTGAAATTATCTGAAAATTAATAAGCTCATATAGACTAACGATATTCCGGGTTTTCGAAGTCGAAACGGGCGCCGGCATCCCACTCGCTCCGCTGGTTGCCATGAGCAGGGAAGCCGCCATTGTCTTTCAGCATTTTAGCCATATGCATAAGGTTCCATGTCATAAAAGTCGTGTTGCGGTTAGTGAAGTCATTATCAAAACCGGCGACACTGCCATCGTCTAGCTTATCGCCGTAGCTTGGACCGGGACCGGCTTCGCCTATCCAGCCGGCATCGGCGGCGGGCGGTATGCTATATCCGATATGCTGAAGGGAATAAAGTATATTCATGGAGCAGTGTTTGACGCCGTCTTCATTGCCGGTTATCAACGTACCGCCAGCTTTTCCGTAATAGACATACTGTCCTTTTTTGTTCAGATCGCCGGAATTGCCATACAGCCTTTCAATAATCCTTTTCGTTACCGAGCTGTTATCACCCAGCCAGATAGGCCCGGCAATAACTAAGATATCCGCCGGTCTGACATATTTTTTATAAATCTCCGGCCATTCATCGAACTTCCAGCCTTGTTCTCGCATATCCGGATAAACGCCGGTGGCGATGTCGTGGTCAACCGCTCGAATGACATGAGTCTTAACTCCTTGTTTATCCATAATTTTCCGGCTAGCGTCAACAAGGTATTGAGTATGGCTTACGCCCGGAGACTTAGTAAGAGTACAATTTATAAATAGAGCTTTAAGCCCATTGAAATCATAATTTTTACTCATAGAAACCCGCCTTTC
>CAMLDK010000061.1 GCA_946478995.1 uncultured Candidatus Saccharibacteria bacterium
CAGCTATAGCTTCCGGTATGGCATGTTGGGCCTTGTGGTCGGGCGGATATCAGTAAAGTATCGTTGTCACAATCTTCTTTAATATCTACCACGTTTAAAAAATTTCCCGACTCCTCGCCTTTTACCCAAAGACGTTTTTTACTGCGCGAATAAAAGGTGACTTTGCCGGATTTGACCGTCCTGTCGTAGGCTTCTTCATTCATATAGCCCAGCATTAAAACCTGTCCGCTAGCAGAATCCTGGATGATTGCCGGGACCAGGCCGTTTGATTTATCGAAATTTATCATATCCTAACCTCTATTTTCTTTTCCTTTAATTTATACTTCACGTCCTTTACAGTGAATTTCCCGCTATGGAAAACAGATGCGCCGAGCGCGGCCGTCACGCCGGTATTTGCAAAAACTTCCACGAAATGGTCCGGACTTCCTGCGCCGCTGCTGGCAATAACCGGAATATTAACCTCCGATGATATAGCCTTTAAAAGCTCGATATCGAAACCTTGTCTAGTTCCGTCCCTGTCAAGGCTATTGACTAATAGCTCGCCAACGCCGATTTGCTCCATGTTTTTGGCAAATTCTATTGCGTCGATACCCGAGTTTTCCCGGCCGCCTTTAATAAAAACTTCCCATCGCGGGCCATTTCGCTTTGGATCCACCGAAATAACTATGGCTTGCGCACCGAATTGATCGCAGGCTTGTTTGACAAAATCCGGATCAGTAACAGCCGCCGAACCTATCGAAACTTTATCCGCCCCGGCCTGTAAAAGCTCTTTTACGTGTTCGATGGTTCTTACTCCGCCGCCAACACTAAAAGGTATGGAGATTTTCTCCACCAGCTCATGTACCAGCTCGACGCGGTTTTCCCTTTCTTCTATAGTCGCGGCGATGTCCAAAAGGACCAGTTCGTCAGCGCCTTGAAGCATATACCTTTCGGCTAGTTCCAACGGATCTCCGCTATCCACTAAATCAACAAAATTCGTACCTTTAACCACGCGGTCGTCCTTTATATCCAAGCAGGGAATTATTCGCATAGCCAGACTCATCTTGCCGCCTCCAGTGCCTGTTTGAGAGAAATTTTACCCTCGTATAAAGCCTTCCCGATAATAGCGCCATCTATTAGAGCTTCAGCAAGTTCAGCTATATCTTTCACGGATGTGACGCCTCCTGCGCAGATTATCTCAAGGCCAGACCGCTTCCACTCCCCCATCAATTCCAGGTTTGGCCCGGAGAGCAACCCGTCTTTATCGCCGTCAGTAATTATTGCCGTTTTTACTCCGCTTTTAAGTAATCGGCTTTGTAATTTTCCGGTGTCAAGTGAGACTTTTTCGAGCCAGCCATTTACGGCAGGCAGGCCGGCCTTGTAATCAACAGAAACAACTATCTTCTCCGCGCCAAATTCTTTAATTAGTTTCTTTAGGGTTTCCGGTTCGGCTATTGCTATAGTTCCGATTATCACCCTGTCGGCATATTCTAATAGCTCCCCGGCCGTTTCTACAGACCTTATCCCGCCGCCAACCTGCAAGGGAATATCTACTGCCTTCGACACCCGTTTAATCATGTCTGAGTTTAGCGGACGTTTAGCTTTGGCTCCGTCCAAGTCAATCATATGTATATATTCCGCCCCGTCCTCCGCAAACTGTCTGGCAACTTCAACAGGATCATCGGAATATTGGGTCATCTTGCCGTAATCGCCCTGTTCAAGACGAACTGCCCTGCCATTGATCAAATCTATCGCCGGATATATACTCATCATTTGTCTTCTCCGCAGATCCTTAAGAAATTCTTCAGTATTTGATCGCCGGCGTCGGCGGATTTTTCCGGGTGGAATTGCACGCCGTAAAAATTGCCTTTTTGGATAGCACTGTCAAAATTAACGCCGTAATCGGTAATTGCCAGCTTATACTCGTGGGGGACGTGCGCTGCGTAGCTATGGGCAAAATACTGATAAGCATCGTCCTCTATACCGCTTAAGAGCCTGGACCTTTTCATTATCTGAATCTTATTCCAGCCCATATGTGGTACGGGGCTTACACTTTGCAAGCGGATACATTTTCCCGCTATGATCGCAAGTCCTTTTTGGTTATCCTCTTCGATCTCCTCGACCATCAGCTGCATGCCCAGACAAATACCGAAGAAAGGCTGTTTAAGTCGAGGCAGCACCTTGTCCAGACCCGATTGTCTCAGTGATTCCATGGCCGGTCCTGCCCGGCCTTGGCCCGGAAAGATTACGCCGTCCGAAGCTTTGATCGTTTCAGGATCCGACGTAACTTTAAAGTCCGCCCCGAGCCTCTTAAGCGCATTAGCTACCGAGCCTATATTACCGGCGTCATAATCAACTATTGCTATCATTGTCTCTCCAGTTTCTTGATCAGATCGGAAAGTCCGTGCAGATTGCCGACATATTCATCCGCGCCCTTAGGATATTCGCCGGACGGGAGGTGTTCCGTCAAGCACACCGTATAAGAGCCGCTTAATACACCGGCTTTTATACCATTCTTGGAGTCTTCGACGATCAAAGTCTCGGCAGGCGTGACGCCCAGCTTATCCATCGCCATCAAAAAAGAATCCGGATTGGGCTTGGTCCGCACGCCAGGAGTATCAAAAACCGAAACCACGCATTCGAACATTTCAAGGCCGCCCAGCCTGGATAAGACTTTATCCGCCCAGGCCTTAGGGGAAGAGGTGGCCAGGCCAAGTTTGATATCTTTAGCCTTCAGATCATTCAACAAAGCTTTTATACCGTTTGTCAGCTCAGCTTCCTCATATACTGTCTCGGCAAGCTTGAAATACCTGTTCAAAAAATCAGTCTTATCTATCTTAAAGCCTCTCTCAGCAGCCAAGCGGTAAATCTTATCCAGAGATGAGGCCTTGATTTCAGACTTCATACTCTCGTATATCTGTTCGCCAAAGAACCGGCGGTCGTATTTCTCCCAGACATTTTCGCTGTCTAAGATCACGCCGTCCATATCGAAAATCACTGCTTTTTTCATCTTTTGCCTATCCCTTCCAATACCTCAAATCCTTTTAGCTCATACAGCAGAATTGCCATCGCCAGCAATCCTTTGCCCCGGCCGTCATCCGCCCGCAGAAGTTTAGATATATCAACCGTCAATAGAGCGCATGCTGCCAGCGCGGTCTTCAGGCGGGCGTGCTCTTTTTCCATATCGGCGCCTTTTTCCCGCAGCGCTGTCAGCATAGGGTTTAAGCGAAAGTCTATTATCTGTCTCGCTATAGCCATATGCCGGTCAAAAACAGGCGATTTTGAGAAATCGACGCTAACTTTGATGGTATTTTCAGCCTCACCATATTCATAGGTATACTCCAGGGTTGGATCGTAATACATACCGCCCATCGGCAGAAATCCATTGTGCGCCAGGGCCTTTACATCCGCTAAAACAGCCGGGTTGATATCACTGGCCGCCGCCGGGTCAAAAACCAGAGCCTCATCAGAGCTTAAGAAAATATTGCCGGCATGATCATCGCCGTGCGAAATAGTCGCCCAAACTTCATCTTCTTGGCTGAAAGCTAGCATCTTTCTGGCCTCTTTGACAATATCGCCAAGGGTAGCAGAAAATTCTTGATCGTTGATTTTCCATCTGGCGCGGCAGATCACATCCCAGCTCAGAGCAAGACCGCTGCCAGCGGACGGCAAAGGAAATACAGTCTCCGGCGCATACCATTTATCTATACGCGCGCCTTTCTCAAATCTTCTAGCAAAGAACATCTGGACAGGGGCCGTAGCGGCAGCCGAAGCCGGAATTTCCTTAAGCGATATTAACTCCATGCGCCCTATGCGCCTATTCATTGCTTCAAGCAGTTTCAAGTCTTTATCGTACAGCTCGGATCGCCCGGCCTTATAGGACCGCTCTAATTTATCAAAAAGAGTCGGGCTGTCCGTCCAAGGATAGACAAGCAGCGGAAAACCATGATTCTCACTCTTCATAATCGGAGAATAAACCGGCCAGCCGGCCTGTTTCAGCAATCCGGCCTGCCGATATTCATCATCCGCATTTAGTCCGGTCTCGACATGGACTTTGAAAAAATACTTTCGGCCGCCTATCATGCCCGAGGCAGCTACCGAGTTAAGTGAAGCAAGGCTGGATATAACCTCCACATCCGAAACATTCTCATCGGGCAGGGCTTCTTTGATATATTTCGAAAAAAGCCGGTTGCGTTCCGATCCGCCGGTTTGTTGAAAACCGCCTATCGTCAGGCTTAGCAATTCTTGAACGGCTGTCATTTTTCAAACCTGATCTGAACCGATCTCTTATGCGCATCCAGGCCTTCTACATCCGATAGAGTTTCAACGATCGGCTTCAATTTTCTAAGGCCGTCTTTTGTAAGCTTCTGATAGCCGCTGGCCTTCAAAAACATATTGACGCCCACCGGCGAGGCGAATTTTGGAGCCACTCCGGTAGGTAGGCAGTGGTTGGTACCGCTGGCATAATCACCAACAGCCACAGGAGCATAATCCCCTAGGAAGATGCTGCCGGCATCCGTTAGTTTAGGCAGCAGCTTCTCCGCATCCTCTACCTGGACCTCAAGGTGCTCGGGAGAATAGTTATTGGAAAACTCAATCATCTCCTCAACCGAGCCGACCAATATTATCGCGCTGTATTGCTTTAGGGCGGTTCGTATATACTCCTGGCGCGCTAAGGCCGGCGCTTGCCTTTCAATCTCTTCGGCTGTCTCGCGGGCGATTCTTTTCGAGTCAGTCACCAAAACTCCGGCCGAGTCCCCGCCATGTTCGCATCTGGCCAGGATATCAGCCGCCAAATATGCCGGGTTTGCCGTATCATCAGCTAAAGTCAACGCTTCGCTGGGGCCGGAAAGCATGTCTATGCCTACCCGGCCGAAGACCTGCAGCTTGGCCGCTTGCACATAAGGGTTGCCCGGTCCGGCTATGAACCTGACCGGTTTTATCTTTTCAGTGCCGAAAGCCAAAGCGGCTATGGCCTGAACGCCGCCTATCCGGTAAATCTCATCAGCTCCGGCAAGATCAGCCGAGACGATCATTTCCGGCAGTTCGCCTGTCGGCGGAAAACACACGACTTTTCTGGGCACGCCGGCAGTCTTGGCCGCAACCGTCAATATCTGAGCTACCACCGGCAGAGGCGCCTTGCCGGCCGGAACATACAGGCCGGCGCTTTCTATGGGGGAGCGCCTCAATCCGGTTACAACGCCCGGTGTAGTTTCTATTTCCCAAGAATCAACAATATTTTTCCGCTCGGCGGCGGCATAG